>JAFXEA010000577.1 GCA_017521065.1 Kiritimatiellia bacterium
CGAAAATCGCCGCCGACCCTGTATTCTCGCAGATATTCCGCTGTGTGCGCTGCGGCGCATGCGCAAATGTGTGCCCTGTGTTCCGCATGGTCGGTGGGCACCGCATGGGTCACATCTACATCGGCGCAATCGGGCTTGTGCTGACATATCTCTTCCACGACAGGAAGATAGCCAAGACACTCTGCCAGAACTGCGTCGGATGTGGTGCATGCAAGGATATCTGCTCCGGAGGAATCGACCTTCCCGCACTCATACAGGAGATTAGGTCGCGCTTCTCAAAGGAAGACGGCGCGCCGATCCCGGCAAAGCTGGCATCTGTCGCGATGGGGAACCGTAATGTGTTCCATACTCTTCTCAAGTTCATGCGGTTCGCCCACAAACCTGCCGCAGGTAAGGATGGATTTGTACGCCATCTTCCGATGGCTCTTTTCGGAAAGCATGGATTCAAGTCTCTCCCAGCATTTGCGCCAAAGGCGTTCCGTGAGATGTGGCCTTCAATAAGACCAGTGACAGCCGGCAAGCCAAGGATGAAGATCGCACTCTTCGCCGGATGCGCACAGGACTTCGTATATCCACAGCATCTTCAGGCGGCGCTGAAGGTATTCGAGGCGGCGAACGTTGAGGTTGCATTCCCCATGGAGCAGACCTGCTGCGGACTTCCGCTGTCCATGCTCGGCGAGACCGACACCGCAAAGGAAGTAGCGCGACAGAACATAAAGGCTTTTGCCGACGACTGTGACGCCATCGTCACTCTGTGCGCAAGTTGCGCATCGCACTTGAAGCACGGATACGCCAACCTGCTTGGAGACGAGGCTGCGCCGTTCTCGGCAAAAGTGACAGATTTCAGTTCATTCGTACACGACAGGATTGGGATAGATTCCTTGAAGATCGAAAATGGCGGTGAAAAGGTTTCGTACCACGCAAGCTGCCATCTCTGCAGAGGACTTGGTGTCAAAGAAGCCCCTCGGGCAATCATAAAGGCGGCAGCAGACTACACTCCATCCGCCGAAGAGGAAAGCTGCTGCGGATTCGGCGGCTCGTTCTCCGCCAAGTTCCCGGAGATATCAGCCGAACTGATGCGGAAGAAACTTGCCAACATATCCGCATCAGGAGCAAAACGCCTTGTGCTCGACTGCCCTGGATGCGCCATGCAGATTGGCGGCGGCGCAGATAGGCAAAAGCTCGACATACGCGTATCGCACATCGCCGAACTTCTCGCCGAGAGGCTGTAACCTACATTACATTTACGGCGTCAATGTCCAATGCGATGCGCACATCTTTCGGAGCGGGACGGACCTGCGCTATCCAACGCCAGGCGGCGGCAATCTGCTTGGAAGAGGCCGCCCTTATCTGTACCTGATAGCGATACCACCCTTCCGCACGCTCCAACGCCGGCGGCATGGCATCGGACACGGTGAGACCTGGACACTTTGCGAGAGACTTCGCGTAAAGATCAGCCCACCTTTGGACAAGCAGTTCATCCTTTGCACGGAAAAGTGCGGTCGCAAACTTCATGTACGGCGGCAATCCCGCATCCTTGCGATCCTTCAATTCCGCATCCGCAAAGCCATCAAACCGAGCCTCTGCAGCCATCTGAATCACGGGGTCTTCCGGATGGAAGGTCTGAATAAACACTTCTCCAGGCTTCTCCGCCCTTCCCGCCCTTCCCGACACCTGAGCAATCAGCTGAAACGTACGTTCCGCCGCCCGGAAGTCCGGCATATTTCGGGATGCATCGGCATTCAGAACGCCTACAAGCGTAACATTCGGGAAATCAAGTCCCTTCGCAATCATCTGCGTACCGATGAGGATATCCGCCTCTCTCGCACGGAAACGCGAAAGAATGTCATCATGCGAATGCTTGCGCGAAGTCGAATCTGCATCCATGCGCAGGATGCGGGCATGGGGGAAACACTTCTGCAACGCCTGCTCCGCGCGTTGCGTTCCAACACCTATATACGAAAATTCTCGCGCTCCACATTCGGGGCACATCGCCGGAGGAGTCGTCCATCCGCCACAGATATGACAGCGCAGACACGAATCTGCGGAATGGTATGTGTATGCTACGCTGCACTGCGGACAGGACATCACGTGTCCGCAGGCTTTGCACTCAAGAACCCGCGAATAGCCGCGTCTGTTGAGGAAAAGGATAGTCTGCTCACCGCGTCTGTTGCGTTCGGCGATGGCATCCAGGAGAAACTTCGAGAAGATCGATGCGGACTCGCGCTCTCCGCACTCCTCCTCCATGTTGACTACGTGCACATCAGGCATGGGATGTCCTGCGACACGCTCCGCCATCGAAACGATGGCATATTTTCGCTGTCTGACATTGTGCCAGCTTTCAAGGGACGGAGTGGCGGAACCGAGAACAACCTTGCACTTCTCGAAGAAACCGCGCATCACCGCGACATCACGCGCATTGTACCGGGGCGTTTCATCCTGCTTGTAGCTGGTGTCATGCTCTTCGTCCACGACAATCAACCCAAGATCCCTGACTGGCGCAAACACTGCACTGCGAGGCCCAACCACAACCCGCGCCTCACCGGTGCGGATACGGTGCCATTCATCGTAGCGTTCGCCGTCCGAAAGCGCGGAATGGAGAACCGCCACCTTGCCGCCGAATCGTCCAGCAAATCTACGGACAGTCTGTGGCGTAAGCGAAATCTCCGGAACAAGCACGATAGCGCCACGCCCATAGCTCAATTCATGGGCAATCGCCTGAAGGTACACCTCCGTCTTCCCCGATCCCGTCACACCATGCAAAAGAACAGGAGCAATTGACGTGCCGTCAATAATCTGATCCAAGGCCGCACGCTGCATTGAATTAAGATTCAACGGCTTGGATGGAAGAACATTCCTGCCTGCAAGCGGATCGCGACGCTGGTTGCGGGGCTCTATCACAACGCCGCCCTTCGCCTCTATCGCGCGTAAGGTGTTCGGAGTGGTAGAGAACTCCCGACACAGCTGCTGCACCCAACCGCCACCGACCCTGCGGATGTTCTCGAGAAGTTCACGCTGATACGAAGTGAAAGAAGAATCCTTGACCTTGTCTGGAGGTCCCGGCTCGACAAATAGAAGCTGCTTTGGTTTCGCGTTCGGCTTGAGCACGGCGGCAGGAACCGCAGCCTTGAGACACAGCTCAATGGGCGAGCACGTATAGTCCGATATCCACCTTACGAGCCTGAGCATCTCCGGCGAGAAGAACGGAGCCGGATCGGCAATGCCTGAAATCTGCTTCAACTTCATTGGTAGGGCGCGTTCGCCAAATGCGCCGCTCGGCGGTCTCGCCGAGACCACCCTACCAGTGGACGCTTTCACCGGTAGGGGCGCGAGTCCCACGTGACCACAATCCTCAAATTCAAGGGCGAAGCCGCGGGCTTCGCGGTGTCCGAACGGAACGCGCAGAAGCTGGCCGACCTTTATCTCACCAGACAATTCGACCGGCACTTCATATGTGAAGAGCCGGTCGAGTGCTAGGTCTATTGCGACCTTTACGAACATGCCTTACTTGGCTTCGAGGAACTGCGGGGGATTCTCCACCTCAATCGAGTAGGGCTGCTTGTTGAACATCACAGACGTAAGCGCATACTTGGCCGTCTGCGTAATCACACCACCGCCCTTGCGGATGAGCACGAACGCCTTGTTGCCGAACGGCGTATCGTACGTAGCGCCACCCGACTTGCCAAGGGTCAGTTCCTGCGAACCGCCGTCATACGTGGTGGCATAGGACTGGAGCTGGGAAGCGGGAAGGTTACGGGAGAAGAGCACCGGATACACATCAGGAATTTCGTCCGTGATGTTAGCCGTCACATTCCAGAGGCAGTTCTTGGCATCAATCTTAGTTGCGCCATTCGGGGAGGCGGGAACGCCAGCGCCGGAGAGGACGGAAATATCCACGCCGGAGATGTACGGTTTCCACTTGGTGGTATCAGAGATATTCTGCATATCGAAGAGATATGTAAAATAGTCCTGTGCAGACGAAACGCCGCCAGAAAGCGGATCAGTTGCGGAATCGGCATTTTCTTCAGCCTGGGTCTTCGGCCACACGTTACCGAGACCAAGAGCCTCGCGCTCCGTGTTGGCAGCGGTAATCGCCACGAAGAGGTTGCGACCGCGCATACCGCAAGCGGAAAGGTTTGCCTTTACCATGGCGGAAGAGATCGCCGGGACGAGTGCACCCATGAGAATGCCGAGAATGCCGATAACCACGAGCAGCTCGACGAGCGTAAAGCCTTTTTTGTTCTTGTTCATTTGTTTTATCTCCTAATAAGTTCTGTTGGGCGTAATTATCTCATTTCCCGTCTCAAAACGCAACCCCTTTTGAACGAAAAATAAAAAAATGAAATTATCGAAATACGTCCATTCTGTACATCACATTCGTCAATTACTGCAGTGCATCGGATATTGCACGGATGCGTGCGGAGATGGCGGCTTCGTTTGCGGTCTCAACCGTGGCGCGTCCGAGAATCTCCGCCAGCTTCGCCTGATCCGGCGTGGGCTTTGCGCACTCCTTGAAATACTCGTTCATTATTCGGGCGGCAGGGCCATACGCCGAACGGCGGAAATCTACGAGCAGCGCCTCGCTTGCCGCCGCGTCGGAGGGATCCACGCCCTTGACCTTACAGTAAAGCGCCCATCCGTCAGCAGTAGGCGCCGGCATTTCGCCCGCATCCACTCCATGCCACGCATAGTAGTCGCGCAGTACGGGCTGAGGCGACTTAAGGAGCTGAATGAGTTTCCTGCGGTCGGGCTTGGCGACTTCTGCGCTGAGCGAAACGGACGGCGGCGAGCGCCAATC
>JAFXEA010000578.1 GCA_017521065.1 Kiritimatiellia bacterium
AAAGCAGGTCTGACCAGCTTTGCAATATTTATATGACGGAGTCAAAGTTAATTTTTGCAAATCTCTCATCTGCGTTCACGCGTGGGCACGAAAATCAGTGGGGAACGAGGAACGGGGAAGGGAATTTTAACTCGAGCTTATAACTCAAACTCGCTCCGTCCACTTGTCACCGGCCGGTAAACTCAAGGCGCTTGGTTGTGCAAAGCCGGATTGTGAAATATGGTACAATTACGCTTTATTTCATGAAGTTGATAGACGGCTTGTGGCAGATGACGAGATTCCGTCCATATGCATTGATTGTTCTCGCGGTTCTTGCGGTGTTCGCAAGGGCCGTCGGCTTTTCGTATATCGGGTTGGACGATGCCGGATACACATTCCGCAACCCATTCGTGGCTACAGGTTTTTCGTGGGCGAACGTTGTCGAGTGCTTCACCAACTTCCGGCATGGCGGAATATGGATGCCGTTCACCTACATGTCGTACATGATTGACATGGATGTTTCACGCATTACGGGAATGCAGCTTTCCGCATGGATGCATCTGGTCAATGTGCTGCTCCATGCCTTGAACACGGTTCTTCTGCTGTTCCTTGTCCGTCGTCTTGCTGTCGCTGCGGGCAAAAATTGCGATTCCCTGCCAGTGCTGATTGCCGCCTTGTTCTGGGCGCTTCATCCAATGCGCGTCGAGCCTGTCGCATGGATAGCCTGTCGCAAGGAACTGCTGTGGGTATTCTTCACGCTTGGCGGACTTGTCTTCTGGCTGAAATATCTGACGGCATCGGTCCGTAATGCTGCCGCAAAGTCAAGTCTCGTTCTTTCGTTTCTGTCATGTGTGGCGGCGTGTCTGTGTAAGCCTACCGCAATGTGTTTCCCCATTCTTGCCGGAGCGCTTCACCTGTTGCTTCGCTCAGGTGCAGGGGTGGATGGACGCAAACCCGGATTCTCCGCGCCGTCCGTTGCATGTTACATTGCGATGTTTGCGGTTGCCGGCGGAACGGCAATCGCCGCCGCGTATTCGCAGACGCACGTAGCAGGGCAAGAGGCCGTCGCGCTTTTTGCCGCCCCGTTCCACCATCGTGTTGTTCATGCGCTTTCCGCATTGGGATTCTATTTCCGGGCGGCGGTCTGGCCGGTTGGACTTCATGTGGATTTTCGGATAGTGGAAGGGCTAATTCCGCTGGACGGAGTCGCCAATCTGATTGTCTTTGCAGTTGCAGCGATGATTGCGGTTCTTGCCATGGTGTACGTTTGGCGGAAGCATTGTCCGGGCGCAATGGCAGCATGTCTCTTTTCAGTTGTCTGGTTCATGGTTCCGGTCGCTCCCACGCTGGGGCTTTTCGGTTCGTTCGGAATAGAGGCGCATGCGGACAGATTTACGTACCTTCCGGCGATGGCCATTGTATTTCTTGTTGCACTCTGTCCGATGCTGGATGGTGCAGTAAAGCGGTTTTCCGATGGCGCGCTTTTCAAGGTGGCACTGGTTGTTGTCGCCGCATATGGCTTTTTTGCTTTCCGTCAGGCCGGATTCTGGCGAGACGACTACACCGCCCATCTTCGTGCGCTAGACTGCGATCCGGGCCATCCGCGTGCGATGGTGCATGTGGGGGATGCGCTTTGCGCCCGAGTAAAGGATTTCGACAGGGGGATCGCATTCTACCGCAAGAGTCTTGCGTTGCGGCCACGAGAATACGTGAAATACCGTCTTGCCTACGCGCTTGCGTCCCGTGGCAGATGGGAGGACCGGCAGGAGGTCAAGAGACTTGGCACGGAGGTTGTCCGCAATCCATCGCTCGATCAGCGCGGGATGATGCTGGATGCGCTCGGTACGGTCTATATGGCGGAAGGCGATTGGGAGACAGCAATAAGGATGTTCGAGGCGTCCATCGCCGCGCCCGGACGGTTTTGGCCCAAAGGGTCCACGAAACGCAAACTTGACGAATGCATCGAAAGGATCAGGTGACAATGCGCATTGCCCTTACCGGAGGCATCGCATGCGGAAAGTCTCTGCTTGCGCACTACCTCAACGAACTTGGCGTGGAGACTTTAGACGCCGATGACATCGTCCATGAAATAATCCCCGAGGATGAACGCCGCCGGATTGCGGACGAGATATTCCGCGATCCGTCCAAACGCAAGGAGCTGGAGGCCCGACTGCATCCTCTCGTCCGTGCACGGCTTGCGGAATTCGCGCAGAAATCCGGCGGAATCAGAATCGAAATCATTCCGTTGCTTTTTGAGTGCCATTGGGAATCAGATTATGATATAATTATCTGCGTTTTCTCCCCCCGCAGTCTTCAGGTTGAACGCATGACCTCAAAGCGCGGTTATTCGGAGGAGCAGGCCGAGGCGCGATTGTCCGCGCAGATTCCCGTTGAAGAGAAGGCCGCACGTTCCCATTATGTCATAGAGAACGACGGTTCGGCAGAAAATCTCAAACAAGAAGCCAAGAGACTTTTGGATTGGCTGAAAGGCAGATAGATATGGCAGAAGAGACAGAACAGGTAGTCGTAGCCCCCAAGAGAAGGGGAAGACCGCCGTCAGCGGCGAAACTTCAAGCTGCAGCGGCAAAGGAAGCCGCTGCCCGGCAGGCGGCAGAGAAAGCAATTGCGCCAGAGGTGAAGCAGAGCGCAGCGCCGGCGGCAGCGGTCGCACCTGCAGCTCCGGCAGAACAGTCTGGTGCGGCGGCGCAGGGACGCGCCGCCCTACCGGCAGAACAGCCCAAGTCTCCAGTTCCAGAAAAGCCTCAGCAGCCACAGCAACCTCAGCCGCCGCAACAGGCACAGCAGCAACCTCAACAGGCGCAACAGGCGCAGCAACAGCAGCAGATGCTTTCCAAGAAGCAACGTTGGATGCAGCAGCATGGGCGCTTCCGCAACCGGAACGGACAGCAGTACGGAAACATGCCGCCGCAGATGCAGCAGGTTCCGCGCAATCCTGATCTGCCCGAATACAAGCTCGCCGACATCCATTCGTGGGACAACGCTACCATCGTCGAGAGGATGTGCCCTGACGCGAACGCCGAAGATCTCGGCGCGATGAAGCGTCACGACATCATCTTCAACGCAATCCGCAGTTATCTTGCCCGAGGCGGCGCCGTGATGGCGAGCGGTTGCCTTGAGATCGTCCGTGAAGGCTACGGGTATCTCCGCAGCGCGAAGACGAACTTCCTTTCCTGCCCTGAGGACGTATTTGTCCCGCAGCAGCAGATCCGTAGGCACATGCTTCGTCCCGGCGACACGGTGGAAGGGCCGCTCCGCGACCCGCGCGACCGTGACCGCTACTTCGGTCTCGGCGGTGTGCTGAAGGTGAACGGCAAGCTGCCGAGCGAAGCCGCCCGAATAGTCCACTTCGAAAACCTTCTTCCCACGTTCCCGACGCGGCGCATCGTGCTTGAGACGACTCCGAACGAGTATTCCACGCGCGTGATGGATATCTTCACGCCTGTCGGATTCGGTCAGCGCGGACTCATCGTCGCGCCGCCGCGAGTGGGTAAGACGGTCCTTCTCCAGAAGATTGCAAACGCCATCACCGCCAACCATCCCGAGGCGATGCTCATCGTGCTTCTCATCGACGAGCGACCTGAGGAAGTTACGGATATGCAACGCAATACGAAGGCGATGGTTCTCTCCTCCACATTCGATGAAGAGCCCCAGCATCACGTGAACGTTGCCGAGATGACCGGTGAGATGGCGCGTCGTCAGGTTGAGAACGGACGCGATGTCATTATCCTTCTTGACTCCATCACGCGTCTTGCACGTGCGTACAATACCGTCCAGCCCCACTCCGGCAAGATTCTCACGGGTGGTGTGGACGCACTCTCCCTGCACCGTCCGAAGCGCTTCTTTGGCGCGGCGCGCAACATTGAAGGCGGCGGCTCGCTCACGATTCTCGCGACGGCGCTTATCGATACCGGTTCGCGCATGGATGAAGTCATCTTTGAAGAGTTCAAGGGAACGGGCAATATGGAGCTTGTCCTTGACCGCAGCCTCGCAGATAAGCGAATATTTCCGGCAATCGACATCGAGAAGTCCGGAACGCGCAAGGAGGATCTCCTGCTCGATCCGATGGAGATGGAGAAAACCTGGGCACTTCGTCGCGTCCTCGCCGATGCCGGATCCGAACGCGCGATGCAGAGCGTCCTGAACGGCATGAAGAAGATCAAGACCAACCCGGCCTTCCTTCTCTCGCTCGACCTGAAGAACATGTGATATAATCTCCGTTGCAGTTGGAGTTCAATTGCAATAAAACGGTAAGGAGGTGCGTATGGTGAAAAGGATCGTCACGATGCTGTTTGCTGCCATGCCCATGCTGGCGGCATTGGGATATACAATAACTACGTCTCGGCAACTGTACTATTTCGAAAGCGAGGGCGAGTCAGACTATCGAAATGGATACAGATCCCTGTCGAGCGACAAATGGTTTGAGTGGTCGAGTATCTCTACGCCTTCTTTTTCGGAAAAAGGTGACAGGTATTCCTGGGGAGCAAACATCCTTGCAGACCATATGGTTGTGAAGGACTGGGGATTGATTCAGAAAAGCAACGCTCCGAAATATCCATATTTCGATTTTGATAAGGTCGAATGGTTGGGAGTGTCCTCTACGGACTATACGCATGAGTATGACAGTTCGCGCAAAGACTCATACCTTACGTTGTGGCTTCGCTGGTACCGTTTCAATCTGTCATTCAATTCCAATGGCGGTAGTGAGGTGGATGCAATCAGTGATATCCCATACAAGGTTTCTACTGGCATCAAAGAAAACGGGTATCTGACATATACGGAAAATACGGTATCACTACCAACCCCTACCCGAACTGGCTATACGTTCAACGGCTGGCAACGTTCGGGCAAAGCCGCTCTTCTTAAAGGGAGTGTGAAAAGCTCCGATATCGGCGTCAATTCTGATGGCGAAAATATCACATTGACGGCTCAATGGACTGCGAACAGGTACACAGTGACGTTCAATGCGAACGGCGGCAATGTGTCGCCCCCAAGCCAGATGGTAACGTACAACTCGACCTACGGCACATTGCCTGAGCCAACACGCGCCGGCTACCAGTTCAACGGCTGGTACACTGCGGCAAGTGGTGGCACGAAGGTCGAGGCTGACACAAAGGTAACGGCGATCAACAACCATTCGATATATGCCCGGTGGACTGCGAATAAGTATGAGATAGGCTATGACAACCTGTTCTTGATGTATTCGTGGGGAAATTCCAAATCGACCGAGGTGTCGAAAAACGGCAGTTTAGGACGTGTATCTTATGATTTAGGCGGCGGTACGATCACTGTTTCGTCGGGAGACGGCAGTTATGCCAGAACGACAGGCGGAGAATCGTCGGAATATTTCACCATGCCGGTTTCGCCAAATACCAGATATTTCGTGAGCTGCGATCTTGGCGGAATGTCCTCCCCGAATGTTTCCGGTAAAGAGTCTGCGGTATTGGCCTGGCTTGCGCTCGATTCAAACCGCAAAGTAATACCTGGGACAAACGGTACCAGTTCGTGGTGGTGGCGAGGCCTTCTGTACAGCTACGGAACTGCGAAAAAGAACGCGGCTGCAGAATTTACAACTCCGGACGGATGTGCTTATGTGCAATTGTATTTTGAGGCTCGCAATGCCGGCAATTATGAGACATGGTCCAACATACGTCTGTCGAAATTCGATCCATGCAAGGAGATAACGTACGGGGCGACGAGAAAGGTCGTCACATACAGTGAAAACGGCACATACGGGGATCTGGAAACGCCTGATCGCAAGGGATATCGCTTCGTGGGATGGAAAACAGTTGCAGGGCAGGAGATTTCTCCAGGCACCAAGATTGCCGCATCGTCAGTTTCCGTACATTCCCAATGGACACCTGACACATACACAGTGACATTTAACGCGAACGGCGGTAGCGTAACGACCGCGAACAAGAGCGTAACATACGACTCTACGTACGGAGATCTGCCCGTGCCTACGCGCACGGGGTACACGTTCAATGGTTGGTACACGGCGGCGAGTGGTGGCACTGGTGTTGCGGCAGACACCAAGGTAACTGTCGCAGATAATCATGCGCTCTATGCACAATGGACTGCGGAGATGCGGACGGCGGTTTTCTACGATTCAGACCAGACGACTGTTTTTTTGACCACCAATGTCGCGTATGGAACTGTCATAAATACGCCGACATCGGTTACGATGCACCCAGGTGACGTATTCAAGTGGTGGTATGACGGAAATGCTACATATCAGCCCGGCTCAGATTTAACGGTAACTGAAAACAAGAGTTATTATCCTGTTATTGAGAAAATGCAGACGACGATTACTGCGTCTGTGAATCCTTCAGATGCAGGTTTGATTGTGTATGTAGGTGGGCATGTGGATGAAACGGGAGACGCCGGCCGAATTGTGACCGTTGCGGTGGAGCAGAAAAGTCCGGCGTATTACTTCTCCGGATGGTCGGATGGTGTGATGACATTGACAAATACAGTCGAAGTCATAACCAACATGCATCTGACGGCCAATTTCACGATGAAAACAAACACTGTGGAGTTTTTGGGATGGAATGGTGAACCCATTGGAGCTCAATCGGTTCCGTATGGAGGATCGGCGACAAATCTTGTCCCTCCCGTCTATACGGGTCTTACGTTTGTCGCGTGGACACCTGACAGTTTCACAAATAATGTGACTGCAGACATGACTGTACAGGCGCTGTATGAAACGAATCGTTACACAGTTGTGTACAACGCCAATGGCGTAAATGGCGAGTCCATGCCGAATGATACAGTCATGTATTTCTCCGAGTACCATATTCGGTCCAATGAATTCACAAGTGCGTTACATGTATTCCATGGCTGGTCAACGAATCCAAATGCCGCGACGAACGAGGTGGAATATGAAGAAGGTGTGACGGTTTCCAACCTCACCCACGAAGCTAATGGCCTCGTCAATCTGTATGCGGTGTGGAGTTCAACGCTTACCCCATACTCCATTGCGGCAGACTGCACGAATCTTGTGTTGGAGTGTGCAAGGGAGGATAGGAAATGGTCGATAGATCCGGATTATGGATTTGCAAGCACATCGTCGGTTGTGGCGGCAGGCGATAGGATATGCGACATGACGACACTCATTGAAGGAACTGGAACATTGATGTTTCGCGTGAAGATTTTAACCGCTTCTGCCGACAATAAAGAGTTCAATTTCTATGTGGTGGGAGACGGTTATACTAATACAGTTCCGGAGATTACGGCGCTTTATTACAATAAGGAATTAGATGGCGATTGGATACTCTGTGTCTTTAGCAAGACAGAACCGGCGCAACAAAAATTCATGTGGAATTTTGTAGGCAAGTCAGACGGGGATAAGGTTTATGTGGACCAGGTCCGGTGGTATCCGAATAGATTGGTTTCGGTGGACACAAGTGGTTCGAGCTGGATTGCGTCAGGCCATGAGGTCAATGGGATAACCGAATCGGTACTTTCCCATTGGGATGAAATCCTTCCGTCTGGCATAACTGAGGCGCAGATTGATGCAACCAAGTCTGATGGCACTGAGACTTCAAATTCATCGGTTACAAATGCCTTGGCGATTCTCA
The DNA here is from genome assembly GCA_017521065.1 of Kiritimatiellia bacterium. Lineage (GTDB taxonomy): Bacteria > Verrucomicrobiota > Kiritimatiellia > RFP12 > UBA1067 > UBA1731. The sequence continues at coordinate 7,578 of JAFXEA010000578.1, forward strand.
ATCTTGGCTATGCGCCGGAATATACAGTTAATGGTGCGACTGCAAAACTGACCTTTGTCGACGCTCCTGTGCTTTCCGTAAGCGCATTTGAGGTTGAAGATTCGACAGATGCGCTTCTAGGTGCGTCTGTAACAAACACTTTATGGGGATTGCCCGATTGGTCGGACGGCATCGATCAGACACTTGGTGTGTGGGGTGCACCAACACTGACATCTGACTGGAGCAGGGTGGAGGCCGGATGTGACCTTTCGAGGTATGTTTCTGAAGGGGTTGCCCTATTTGATTTTGATGTCGGCACGAATAGGTTCTTTAAAGTGAAGGCTGAGTGATGGGTGATATACGGATATACGGGGCGAATCAGCACAATCTCCGGAATGTTGACGTCACGATTCCGCGAAATTCGCTGACGGTTGTCACGGGCCTTTCCGGGAGCGGCAAGAGTTCGCTCGCGTTCGATACGCTCTATGCGGAGGGACAGCGCCGCTATGTGGAGTCCTTAAGCGCATATGCGCGGCAGTTTCTCGATCAGATGGAGAAACCCGATGTCGAAAAGATTGAGGGTCTGTCCCCAGCCATCGCGATCGAACAGCGCACGACCGGCGGCAATCCGCGTTCGATCGTCGCGACCGTGACGGAGATTCACGACTATCTGCGTCTTCTTTACGGAAGCGTGGGCGTCGCGCACTGTCCGAAGTGCGGCCGCGAGGTCGTGCGACAGTCCGCCGAGCAGGTTGTGGAATCTATTCTGAAACTTGCTCCAGACTCCAACTCACAACTCGCAACCTACAACTCTAAACTTAAAATAATCCTCTACGCTCCTGTCGTGAAGGGCAAGAAGGGGCGGCATGAGGAGACGCTTGCCGAGATCAAAAGGCAGGGCTTCGCCCGTGTCCGCATTGACGGCACGATGTTTCCGGTCGACGAACTGCCGGATCTGGACAAGAAGAAGAGCCATAATATCGACGTTGTCGTGGACCGCATCGTCCTGCCTTGCGACAGGACGCGTCTTACGGACTCCGTGGAGCTCGGGCTCAAGGCCGGTCATGGAATAATATATGTCGAGCAGCTGCCTGAACGCGGTGACGATTCCGCAAAGCCGGTGCAGACTACGTATTCGGAACTGAACGCATGCGAGCATTGCGGAATATCCTTCGATGAACTGAAGCCGCGCTCCTTCTCGTTCAACTCGCCGTTCGGAGCGTGTCCTGAATGCGGCGGGCTCGGAGCGATATACTATTTCGACGAGGATCTTGTCGTTCCGGACAAGACTCTTCCCCTGCGTGAGTGCATCCATCCTTGGCGTCGCGCCGGACACAACGCCATCATGTACTACAACGCGCTTCTTGAGCAGATCGCGAAGCAGTACAAGGTGAGCCTTTCCACTCCCTACGAGAAGCTTTCGTCGTCTTTCCGCAAGAAGCTGATGCACGGATTTGATGACGACCTTGTCCTTCCCTGGCGCAGCGTCGATAAGCCGTTTGAAGGGGTGCTTGCGACGCTCCAGCGCCGCCTGAACGAGGCCGAGGACGATGAGCATCGCGAAAAGCTTGAGATATACCAGAGCGAAAAGCAGTGTCCTTCATGTCACGGAACGCGTCTCAGGCCGGAATCACGCGCCGTGACCGTCTGCGGCAGGACGATTGTTGAAGTGATGGCGATGAGTGTGAAGGACTGCCTTGCGCATTTTAGGAGCGTCGATCTTCCTTCGGAGATGAAGGAGGTCCACAAGGAGATCCTGAAGCGGCTACAGTTCCTTGACGATGTCGGGCTCGACTATCTCACGCTTGACCGTCCGAGCTCATCGCTTTCGGGCGGCGAAATGCAGCGCATCAGGCTCGCCACGCAGATAGGAAGCGGTCTTACCGGAGTTCTGTACGTGCTTGACGAGCCGACGATTGGTCTGCATCCGCGGGACAACGAACGTCTTATCGCAACGCTCAAGGGGCTTCGTGACAAGGGCAACACTGTCGTGATCGTCGAACATGATGAAGAGATGATGCGCACTGCCGACTATATTATAGACCTTGGCCCTGGCGCCGGGCGTGAAGGCGGCAAGGTGATGTACCAAGGTGATTTTGAAGGTCTGCTCAAGTGCGGTTCCCTCACCTCCGACTACCTCACCGGCAAGAAGGCGATAAATAAACTCTCTGCTACCAACTCTCAACTCAAAACTCAAAACTATCTCACCATCTCCGGCTGCACCGGACACAACCTCAAGAATGTGACGGCTCGCATTCCTGTCGGCGCGTTCACGGTCGTTACTGGTGTGTCGGGTTCGGGCAAGTCCACACTGATTGACGAGACTCTCAAGCGTGAGCTCATGCGCCGCTTTTACCGTGCGAAGGCGAAGCCGGAGAAGTTCAAGAAGCTGAGCGGTGACGACAACTTCGACAAGATCATTGAGATTGACCAGTCTCCCATCGGACGCACCCCGCGTTCCAATCCCGCGACCTATGTGGGATTCTTCTCCGACATACGCGAACTCTTTGCGCAGACCGAAGGTGCAAAAGCTCGCGGCTACACGCCGGGACGCTTCAGCTTCAACGTGAAGGGCGGGCGTTGTGAGACATGTGGAGGCGATGGCGTCCGCAAGCTTGAGATGAGTTTTCTGCCGGACGTTTACATCACCTGCGAACAGTGCGGCGGGCGGCGTTTCAACAAGGAGACGCTTGAAGTGCGCTATGCGGGGAAGAACATCGCGGAGGTTCTCGACATGACCGTCGCCGAGGCCTACGAGTTCTTCGGCAAGGTGCCGCGTCTCGCAAACAAGCTGAAGACGCTCGTGGATGTCGGCCTTGGCTATCTCGGTCTTGGCCAGCCCGCCACGACGCTTTCCGGCGGCGAGGCGCAGCGCATCAAGCTTGCGACGGAACTTTCCCGCCGTTCTACGGGCAAGACCCTCTATCTTCTCGATGAGCCGACGACAGGTCTTCACTTTGACGATATCGCAAAGCTCATGACGCTTCTGCTCAGGCTGCGCGACGCAGGCAATACGGTCGTCGTTATCGAGCACAACATAGACGTAATGCGCTGTGCGGACTGGATCATCGATCTTGGACCTGGCGGCGGTGATTTGGGCGGTACGCTCGTGTGCGAGGGGCCTCCGGAGAAGATCAAGGCATGCAAGGCTTCTGTCACCGGACGCTTCCTGTAAGTTAAGAGTTTAGAGTTGGGAGTTGCGAGTTGAAAATTGAGTGTGCGCTTGAACGTTGCGGAATGTTCGGCATGAAGCCGGGACTGGAGTCCATCGGGGCAATCTGTTCGAGGCTTGGTGATCCGCAGGACGCCTTGCGCATTGTGCATGTGGCCGGAACGAATGGTAAAGGCGCAACCTGCGCGTTGATTGAATCGTCTTTCAGGGCGGCGGGATTCAGCACCGGACGCTATACGAGTCCGCACCTCGTATCCTTGACGGAGCGCTTCATGCTGAATGGTGCACCTGTCTCAGAGGAATCCCTTGACGATGCGTACGCATCGCTTCCAGGGCCGGAAGGCCTTACGTATTTCGAACTGCTCACCGCGACAGCGTTTGAGCTGTACCGCAGAAAACGGGTGGATTGGCTTGTTCTCGAGACAGGGCTTGGCGGACGGCTTGATGCCACGAACATTGTGAAACGTCCGAAAGTGTGCATCATAACCAGGATCGGTCTTGACCATTGCGATAGGTTGGGCGGCACTTTGCGCGAGATTGCTGCCGAGAAAGGCGGCATAATCAAGGATGGAGTGCCAGTTGTCCTTGGTGCGATGCCTGCGGAGGCACGTGAGGTGCTGGAGCGGATTGCAAAGGAACGCAATGCGCCATGCGTCTATGCTCCGGATTCAATCAAAGATTGTGAAATCCCGTCTGGTTTCGCCCTTGGCGGAAAGTTCAACCGCGAGAACGCGTTGACCGCGCTTGCGGCGTTGAAGGTGCTTGGTGTTGGCAGAGATGCGATCGAGCGCGGGTTTGCATCGGTTGTGTGGCCCGGGCGTTTCCAGAAGATCGCCAGGAACGACAGACACTTCATTGTCGATGGTGCCCACAATCCCCCGGCGATGCGCGCGCTTGTCGATTCATTGAAAGAAGATGAAATGCCGGTCAATGCGGTGGTCTGCGGATTCTGCGGAGACAAGGATGTCGCGGCGAATCTTGAACTGTTGCGTGAGGTCACGGAGCGCGGCATTGCCGTTCCGATCCGTAACCCAAGGTCGCTTTCCGCCGAGGCGACGGCAAAACTCATGCGTGATGTGGGGTTTGCCGATGTCCGTTTGTGCGAATCGCTCGAAGAGGCTTTGTCTATGGCTCCGGACGGTACGGTGATGTGCGGTTCGCTCTTCCTGGCTGGCGAGGTTCTTCAGCTTCTGAACGCCGCACCGTGTGGCGCGGCCGGTTTCACCCCAAATGAAACATTCTCTGCCGCATCCTGTGTGCAGCAGGGCTGTGACAACGCAACTCAAAAAAGCAGATAGTTGCGAAGATGGATGGGTTTCGGTATAATTCACCGCCGTTTTGCGCAATGCAAGGGCATTCCGCACGAAAGGACTAAAAAAAAGCAATGGCCAAGGAATCAAAAGCAGGTGAACGGGTTCGCACGTACCGCGAACGTCTTGACATGAGCATCTACGATCTGTCGCAGAAGAGCGGCATTTCGGAGGATGTGATCAATTCAATCGAAAAGGGCGAGGTCCTTCCAGCTCTTGGTGTGTTGACGAAGCTTTCACGCGCTCTTGGTCAGCGTCTCGGAACGTTCATGGACGATCAGTTCAAGCCCGATCCGATCATCAC
>JAFXEA010000579.1 GCA_017521065.1 Kiritimatiellia bacterium
ACCATGCCGGAAGTTTCGTCGACTACGAAACTCCGTTGGAGCAGGGCGTTTCGCCGTACGCAAACGTCGTCCGCCGCCGCGAGGAATATGTGGTCGATTTCGCTGAGTTCGCGAAGACTTATGTTTCGGCTTTCGAACGCCGCCTCAAGGAGGTGCAGGACTCATACCGTGAGCGCAAGTCCGCTTTTGATGATCTATTCATGGGGCGTCCGTATGACCGCGCAGGATCCTTTGCGTACCGTTGGACGTGCGTGCTGAGGCGTCTTGACGCCTGCGATCCGCATGCTGTGGCGGAAGCGCTCAAAAAAGCGATTCAGTCCTGAAGAAGAAGAAAAGGTTTGACATGATTTCGATATCGGAAGTAATTGAGACGAACAAGATGATCCAGGACGAGAACCTGGACGTGCGCACCATCACGATGGGGATATCCCTTCTTGACTGCGCTGATTCGAATCTTGATGTCGTCTGCAAGAACATCTACGCGAAGCTCCTCCGCTATGCCGGAAAGCTTGTCAAGACCGGTGAGGACATCAGCCGCGAGTTCGGCATACCGATTGTAAATAAGCGTGTCTCAATCACTCCGATATCACTTGTGGGTGCGGCCTGCTGCAAGCATCCTGAGGACTATGTTGCCATCGCCCGTACCCTCGACCGTGCGGCGACAGATCTCGGCATTAACTTCCTCGGCGGATATTCGGCTGTCGTGTCGAAGGGCATGACGAAGTCCGATGAGCTTCTCATCCGCTCCATCCCCGAGGCTCTTGCCGTTACCGAGCACATCTGCTCGAGCGTAAATGTCGGTTCCACGAAGACGGGACTCGACATGGACGCAATCCGTCTCATGGGTGAGACCATAAAAGCGGCGGCAGAGCGAACGAAGGAACGCGATTCTCTCGGTTGCGCGAAGCTTGTGGTCCTCTGCAACGCGCCGGACGACAACCCGTTCATGGCGGGTGCTTTCCATGGTGTCACGGAAGCCGAGGCGATAATCAATGTCGGCGTAAGCGGTCCTGGCGTAGTGAAGTGCGCTCTTGGACAGATACGTGGGGCCGATTTTGAGACGCTCTGTGAAACGATCAAGAAGACGGCGTTCAAGATCACCCGTGTGGGACAGCTTGTTGCGCAGGAGGCGAGCCACCGTCTCGGAGTTCCGTTCGGCATTATCGACCTTTCTCTCGCTCCCACGCCGGCGGTCGGCGATTCAGTTGCCGACATCCTCAAGGAGATCGGGCTTGAGCATCCTGGTGCGCCCGGCACCACGGCGGCGCTTGCGCTTCTCAACGATCAGGTGAAGAAGGGCGGCGTGATGGCCAGTTCGTACGTTGGCGGACTTTCCGGAGCGTTCATTCCCGTTTCCGAAGACCAGGGCATGATAGATGCCGTGAACGCAGGTGCGCTTACTATCGAAAAGCTTGAGGCTATGACTTGCGTGTGTTCAGTCGGCTTGGACATGATCGCCATCCCCGGTGACACTTCCGCAGCCACGATATCCGGCATAATCGCGGACGAGGCGGCTATCGGAATGATAAACCAGAAGACGACCGCAGTCCGTATCATCCCTGTGATCGGAAAGAAAGTCGGCGATACCGTGGAGTTCGGCGGTCTTCTCGGCTACGCGCCTGTGATGCCCGTGAACCGCTTCTCCTGCGAGGCATTCGTTGCTCGCAAGGGACGCATCCCGGCTCCGATCCATTCTTTCAAGAACTAGTGCGCCAGGTGAACAAACAGGTTATTTTGCGTTCACAGATTGAGGTTCCGTAAGATGGTGCATTGGGATGTGGTATAATATGCGGCATGGGAAACTACCAGAACAACAGGCATCATAACAAAGGTCCGAGGGAGCTCGTCACGGGAGGCGAGTGGCTTTATGGCCGCAATCCCGTGATAGAGGCTTTGCGCGCCGGCCGGCGCACGTTCACGGAGATTATCCTCCCTCCGGGATCCAAGGATGAAAGTGATGAAATAGCTTCGTTGCGTCTTACGGCTCAGAAGCGCAACATCATGATCCGCGCAGCAGACCGTGACAGGCTGGACAAGCTGGTGAAGGGCGGACATCATCAGGGTGTTGCAATCAAGACCACTGGGTATCCGTATGTCGATTTCTCGGAGATCCTTCAGGATGTCGAGGATGACGAGAACGCCTCTGTTCTCGTGCTTGACCATCTTGAGGATCCTCAGAACGTCGGTTCAATCCTGCGCACCGCGTGTGCTGTCGGTTTCACAGGCGTGATAATTCCGGAAGACCGTGGCGCCGGTGTGACTCCAGCGGCGGTAAGGGCTTCGGCGGGTGCGGCCGAACACCTCAAGGTTGCCAGGGTTGTCAATCTCCCGCGAGCCATGAAGGAGCTGCAGAAGCTAAATCTTTGGTTCACGGGGCTTGACTGGGGTGAAGACGCCCGCTGCTATACGGAGATTGATTTCAAGGGACGTGCCGGACTTGTCATCGGCGCCGAGGGCAACGGCATATCCCGCCTTGTGCGCGAAACATGCGATTTCATCGCTGAACTTCCGATGCCGGGCGGTTTTGAATCTCTGAACGCCGGTGTCGCGGCAGGTATCGCGATGTACGAAATGCTTCGTCAGCGTTCATAGTCGGTATCAATCGAGTTGTGGCAGGTTGATTAAGAAAAAAGAGGAAGAATTTTCATCCATGGAGTGAAGGTTATGTGCGAGAACTGTGCAAAAAGTGATTTGACCAAGCTTGATGCGGTCTTTAAGGAATTTGAGGGAGACGACCACGCCCTCATCTCCATTCTGCAGAAGGCACAGGAGATATATGGATATCTTCCTGTCGATGTGATTTACGCTGTGGCGGATCATGTCGGGGGCAGCCCCGCGAAGGTGATGGGCGTTGCCACGTTCTACACGCAGTTCCGCCTTCAGCCAGTCGGAAAGAACCTCATCATGCTCTGCAAGGGTACGGCCTGCCATGTGAACGGGGCAGATTCCATCGCAAAGGCGCTTCAGGATGAGCTTGGCGTTGAAGACGGCGGCACAACTGCGGACGGGCTCTTCTCT
>JAFXEA010000580.1 GCA_017521065.1 Kiritimatiellia bacterium
CATCACAAGGTTGTTTCCCATGGACGAGATCTCCTTGACCATCATCGTGGATGCACCCTTGCCGATGGCAAGCACGGCGATGACCGCCGCAATGCCGACGATTATGCCGAGACACGTAAGGAGCGAACGCGTCTTGTTCCGCGCAATTGCGAGAAGCGCAACCTTGAATATCATCATAAGATTCATCTTACCGCACCTTGTCGTCCTTGATGAGCTTGCCGTCGCGCATTACAAGATGGCGCGTTGCATACGCCGCGATATCGTCCTCATGGGTCACCATAACGATTGTTATGCCTTCACGCGAGAGTTCGGTAAAGAGGTTCATGATCTCTATTGACGATTTCGTGTCGAGATTGCCTGTCGGCTCGTCAGCAAAGAGAACCGGAGGTTCGTTCATGAGCGCACGGGCGATTGCGACGCGCTGCTGCTGTCCGCCCGAAAGCTCCGCCGGAGTATGGGTGCCACGTCCGGAAAGACCTACCCTTTTCAACAGCTCCAGGGCTCTGCGGCGGCGTTTCGCATGGGATAGGCGGCCAAGATAGATATCGGGGAGCTCCACGTTTTCGATTGCGCTCGTGCGAGGAAGCAGATTGAAGTTCTGAAACACGAAACCCAGTTTCTGGTTGCGGATGATCGCAAGCTCCTTGCGGCTACGACGCGCAACCTCAACGCCATCAAGCAGATAGCTTCCCGAAGTGGGAACATCCAGACAGCCAAGAATGTTCAGCATCGTCGATTTCCCCGAACCAGATGCTCCCATGATGGCGACGAACTCGCCGTTGTCGATCTCGAGCGAGACGCCGTCAAGCGCTGCCACAGGCTCCTCGCCTGCGGAGTAAATCTTCTTAAGATCTCGAATCTCTATCAGATGGCTCATGACTGTACATTATACCACACCGAAGGCTACCTCACCCGACAACTTGCTTTTGTGGTATAATTTGATGTGTGAATTATGATAATACAGAGCCGCTTGCGGCAAGAATGAGGCCGCGGACAATCGACGAAGTCGCAGGTCAGGACCACATCCTCGGTTCAGGCAAGCTCCTGCGCCGGGTAATCGAGGCGGACAGGCTCACAAACGTAATCTTCTACGGCCCGCCCGGATGCGGGAAGACAACCTTGGCGGAAGTCATCGCAAAGGCCACGAGCCGCAATTTCGTGCGATGCTCCGGCGTCGTCTCGAATGTCGCCGACATCCGCAAAGTATGCGACCGCGCAAGGAACGAACTTGGCGGTGCAGGTACGATTCTCTTTGTAGACGAAATACATCGTTTCAACAAATCCCAGCAGGATGTCCTTCTGCCATATGTAGAGGACGGTACCGTTGTGCTCATTGGCGCAACCACGCACAACCCGTCGATGTTCATCAACACACCTCTTACATCAAGATCCCTGGTGTTCGAACTGAAGCCTCTTTCACCGGAGGCGGTTGAGTCGCTGCTGGACAGGGCGTGTTCCGACAAGGAACGTGGATACGGAGAATACCCCTGCGAATTCGTCCCGGCGGCAAGGCGCTTCCTTGCGGAGATATGCGACGGTGACGCACGACATGCGCTTACAGCCCTTGAAATCGCGTTCAGATCCACCCCACCCTCCGAAGACGGCATAATCCATCTCACCGAGGAAGTCATATCCGAATGCGTCCAGAAGCGTGTTGTCCACTATGACAAGAAGGAGGATGGACACTACGATACGATTTCAGCGTTCATAAAGTCCGTACGTGGTTCCGATCCAAATGCAGCAGTGTATTGGCTTGCAAAAATGCTCGTTGCAGGAGAAGACCCAAGGTTCATAGCCAGGCGACTTGTGATTCTCGCCTCGGAGGATATAGGGAACGCCGATCCCCGCGGACTTACGATCGCCGTAAACGCACTTCAGGCGGTAGAGTTCATCGGCATGCCTGAGGCTCGCATATCGCTTGCGCAGGCGACCACATATCTCGCCACCGCCCCAAAATCGAACCGCTCCTATCTTGCCATAAACGAAGCAATCGCCGACATCGAGTCTGGTTCTGTCCAACCCGTACCTGAGCACCTGAAGAACGTTCATGTAAAGGCCGTAGGAAAGGAAAAGCCGCAAGGATACGTATATCCTCACGACTTCCAGGATGCATGGGTCAAACAAAGCTACCTGCGCATCCCAAAACAGTACTACGTTCCGTCAGACCGCGGCTACGAAGCGACAATCGCCCAACGAATGGCATCCGTCAAACGCGATTAGTTTTCACTGATAATTAATGTAGTGAATCAAATCGAACCAGATTATTGAAGTAAAAGCGGCCACGAAATCATTTCATCCAATCGCTCCAGATGGCGCGTCCCTTTGCGCCGAATGGACCGCACGGGCGTACGGCAAAACGGAGGGCCTCGGCCTGCGCCGAGAGTTCACCACGAGAAAACACACATGCGACAATGCGGTTGTCACGGCTTTCCGGGAAATGTCCGTTGTATGAAAACACACGCTTCTGCCTGAGAACCCGCGTTATGTCACCCTGACGGATCTCAGCGGTCACCTCATAGTCAAAAGCGCGAGGAGTCGAAGTGGTGGCATGCACCGGATCGAACTGAACGTCGAACACCTTATGCTCCACTCCCTCACGGTCTTTCCCGTTACGACGCTTTACGCGCACGGTCGCCCCTTCCTTGAACTGAGGGGCGATCTCGCGCGACGCACGGAATTCGTGGTTGTACGGTCTGCCGGACGGGAAAGGCAGTGGGATTGTCCATGGCGACGCCAGTTCGCAATCATACGTGAAATCCCTGCGCTCAATGACAATGCGGTCGTCGAACACCTCCATTAGGAGTCCCTGCTTGCCGCCGCCGGTATTGACCATCGGCATCATCTTCGAAGGAACGTCATCATGCCCACGGCTGTTCTCCCGCCCCGGACGGATCCCCACGAATCTGAGGGAAGGAACCTCTATGGCCGTGAACGTATCCTGCCATATGCAGGCTTCATCCTGCGCCTCAAGATGTCCATGTCCGCAGAATGCGATGGCGTTCGGATATGCGTCAAGTGCGGCGCGGGTGGCGCCGTTCTCCTGACCCCATGCCCAAGCGCCGCCGCATGAATCCTTGATTATGCGATGCTGAAGATAGAAGAACGGCTTTAAGCCCTTCGGCGCATATGCGGCGAGTGACTCCTCCACGCCCGGAATCTTCTGTCCGTACTCGCTCGCTTCGTTGTGAAGCGGATGGTGCGCAAGGATGAACGTGTACCCTTTCACCTTCTTGACCTGCACGGGACTCCACTTCTCGCGGAATGCCGCCTCCCATGCGGCTGCTGGACTCGTAAGCGGTATGCATTTCTCGGGTTGGTTCTTCGCCGGAACGCGCTTATGCATGTATCCGCCCATGTCATGATCGCCATATATGAACAGCGGCACGATCGGTTCGCCATCGGAACGGCGTCCATCAGGGAATACCTTGAACCACGTATCCCCCGCAGCCTTAAGTTCATCGGCCAGACCGTAGTCGGCGATATCGCCGCAGAGAAGGACACCGTCGCACTTGCGGCTGTCGAACGTACGCAAGGCATGCTCGAACATATTGCACGATCCCGAATCCGTCGTGATGTGCACATCGCTCAAAACCCCAAACCTTGCGCGCAAAACACCACTCCATGCGGCTTTCCTTGCGCCCTTCGCGCCGAACATCCCGGCAAGCGCCACAGCCGATCCGACAAAAGAACGTCTGTTCATTTCGTTATTCCTTTCGATTTGGCCCTGCGGAAAGCTTCCGTCACAAGTCCATACGGCTCGTCTGCCACATTTACAAGCCCATAGTTGCAGTCTTCCGGATCGGCCAGGCTAACCCCCTGTTCAGGATCGTCCGTCCACATGAAGAAAGCGCTGCCGATCATGTATGGGCGCGAATTCACGACATCAAGAAACAGGGATATCGCATCTGCGCGATCGCGCTGGGTCGGCAGACGCTGACCGCATCCCTTTTTGCACGGAAGCCCGGCATCCTGCCCGATGAAACTCCACTCCGTGATGAATACCGGTTTCCCGGCAGTTCGCGCTATCCTGGCGAAGACCTCCTCGACATCCCTGGGGACAAATCGCCCTCTTTTCGCCCCAATCTCCCGATGATGCATATCCACAGTGAGCCGTCTGCGCTTCATATCCGCCTTGGGATAGCAGTTGAATGAGACCACGTCACAGTAGCGTCCTGCTGCATTCCAGACCTCATCCGGCGCACCTTGGGCTCCGGCGAAGCGGCAGCCAAGGATGAGGTGGTTTGGATCGTATCTGCGGATAGCCTCCGCCGCAGTACGGAAATACGTCTCAGCAAGCAGACGCGTATAGGCCCGTCTCGCGGGCTCCCGGACGGCTTCCGGCGATTTCCTGTAGTCGCGTATCGTAGCGAACCCATGTGCCTTCACAATCTTCTCCGCCTCGACCAACGCAGAATGCCCCGCGGGCAATCCGTCCACGACCGCATCAAGAAGCCCACAACGGTACCAGTCCCCGTCTCCCCACCAGTTCAGTTCATTGTCGAGATAGTAGCCGAGAAACGCCGGATCGCTGCGCAGTCGAGCGGCGGCGGAACGGGCCACCTCATCGCACACTTCGGCAAAGCGGGGGTGGAAAACGTTCGGCATCTGTTCGCAGCAGCGACCACGCCACGGACGGATGTAGAGAGTCGGATCGCCATCCGGTTTCGTGAGCCGGGCTCCGAACGCCAGCATTTCCGTATGGGCAAATCCATGCCTGCGCAGCCACCCGTCGCAGCTCGTCCCGAGAAGGTTGAACCCCCAGTCTTTCAGGCGTTCTGCGGTACGGTTCACCCACTGTTCACGTGTCACGCCCTTCCTTTTGAGGTTCTCTCGATATGGATGGACATTGCCCTGCGCTTCGCATCTGGGACCGTTCATGTTCGCCTTTTCGATGGCCTGTATCCGCCAAGGCCGGTCCGCTGGATCAAACAGGCTCCACCCCTTAGGAGTTTCGGCGATTCGATGGAATCCGAACCTCGACCTTACGGAACGGAATGCCGCCGCGACCTTCTCATGCGGTCTGTCTTCAAGCGACACCAATCCCCAGTTCAGCGTTTCAGGACCTCGAGCGGACGGAAACACCTCGTCCGTCCACATGTAGAACGCATGGCCCACCACAAAATCAAGCCGCTCCATCTCTTCAAGGAAGAGACGCACGGCGACCGAGCGCTCCTTCTGGGTCGGCAGTTCCTGTCCGTTGGACTCGCTGCGAGGACGCCCCACGTCACCGCCACGGAAACTCCACTCGCTGATGAACAGCGGTCTGCGCGACACTTCATAGCGAATCCGGAGCATGGTTTCAAGCGGGACAGGCGTCCATTCCTGCGTCCGTCGCACCCCTTTCGGAAGTATCTGCTCCGCAACGCCAAGAGTGAGGCGACGGCCTTTGACATCCGCAACCGGATAGCAATTAAGGGTCACGACATCGCAGTATTCGCCGCATATGCGCCAGACCACATCAGGAGCGCCGGCGATTCCGGCGAAGCGGCATCCTAGAATGAGGTGATCCGGATCATGACGGCGAATGGCGGCGGCAATCGTCGAGAAATATCGTCTGGCGACCTCCTCCGTAAATTTTCTGCGAGCCCTTGCACGGTTCGGTTCACGTGCGGCGATGCGTTCGGCGGCGATACGCGCCGTGTGTCCTTTTGGCAACCTTTCAAGAACGGCATCAAAAAGGCCGCACTCCCACCAGTTGCCGCATCCCCACCAGTTGAGTTCGTTGTCTAGATAGTAGCCGAGGAAACCCGGTCTGCTCCGCCATTCGGAGCAACATGCCTTCGCCG
>JAFXEA010000581.1 GCA_017521065.1 Kiritimatiellia bacterium
GCCGGGAAGCGTAATGGTCTTTGTGTCGCCCGTAGAAAGACAACAGCCTCCAGCTCCGCTTCGCGAGCCACCTCCAGAAGCGTTCGCAGCCTGTCCGATGTCCTGCAGCACGAGTCCAGCGGTCGGATGGCCGGCCTTCGCCGCCTTCCTCAACCAGTGCAACGCATCGTCCAAGTCTATAGCGACACCATTGCCAAAGGCATACATTGTTCCAAGAAGGAACATCGCCTCGATGTCACCATTCAAAGCCTCTTTCATCGTGTCCACAAGCATCTTTTATCTCCAAAGCTCATCCGTCAAGACCTGACCGTATTGACGGATGAGGTATGTTCTTCAGAATTTCAACATTGCGGCAAGCGCAAGGAGGCGACTTCTCGAATCCGAAAGCGACGCCTTGATTTCTGTCAATTTAGCTTTTGCCGCATTGAGTTCCGCAATGCGGTTTTTCGCCTCCTCGACGTTCATTTGCGCCTTTGCCTCAAGATCGGCAAGTTCCGCCTCCATGCGGGACTTCTCTTCCTCGACCATTGCGGAGCAAGAGTCGGAGACTTGGCGGCGGATTCCGTCGAAGAACAACGATGCGGGCGACTTCTGCTCAATGCTTGACTGGAAGAGCAGGTTCTGCTGGCACTGCGAGATCGATTCCTGAAGAAACTTCTTCATCGACTGCTTATAAGCCGCCGCCTGCTTCTGCTCGGCAGCTTTCTTGCCTGTCAACAATCCGATGAGTCCGCCAACGAAGGGTGCGACAGCAAGCAATGGAAGTACCGGAAGCGCAACAGTGCCTACCACACCCAACAAGACCGCACCGCCTATATTTGCAACGACGCTTCCGGCACCAAACCCCAACATACCGCCAGAAACCTTCTCGCGAAATCCCCCGACTTCTGTAAGATTGACAGAATCGAGCAACCCTTCAACGGAAACTTCACCTCCGCTTGCCGCCAATTGCGACTGAAGGTTGCGAAGATTGGAAAGAACATCATTGACAATTTCATTCCAACGCATTTCCACGCGGGAGGAGATGATGCCGGGCAGACGATCCGCATACGAGCGAAGCGAATCCAGATCATCCGAATAGGAATCGATTTCCTTTGAGATGGACTGCTGCAGAGGCACGAACATCGACTGCATCATGCGCTCACCCTGTCTGAGAACATCATTGACCTTATTGTTGAGCGAACGCACCTGCGCGCCGTTCGGCCCCCACTCCTTGAGAAACTCTGCCTGTCGCTGAGATTTCGCCTGCATGAGTTTGCTGCGCTCTTTCGAGTCCGTCGTACCGAGCATCTGTATCTGTTCGGCAATGGCACCGTCAAGCGTCTTGTAATACGCGATCGATTCCTGACAGGCGAAATATCCTCCGGCAAATCCGACCGTCTTATCAATCAGCGCACGGATCGCACCAAAGAGAGCGGTATATCCGGCATCCTCCCTGTCTTCCGCCTGATATTCAGGATTTGACTCGGATGCCGCTTTCAAAAGCAATGTTGAGGAAAACGGCCACATCTTTATGTCGCGACCGGCAACATCCCGGAATTCCTTGTTGAGCAGTTCTGCATTTCGAGTGAGAATGCTGTTGCGTACATCGGCATCAACCGTATCCACCTTATTGAGAACGAACATGATATTTTTCGTAATCGAAAAAGCGGACTTCACAAATCCAAGCTCCGACTCCTTTATCGGAGAGGTGACATCCTTGATGAAGATGGCGGCGTTGGCCGCACCCAGGCACCGGTTCGTGACTTTCGCATGTTCAGGGAAGAGTGCGCCCAATCCGGGCGTGTCAAGAAGATGGACACCCGGAGGCAGGAACGCAGCAGGCGTATTGACTTCAATCCAAAGCAGTTCGCGGCCGCGCAGGAGCGGAGCGTTGGCAAGCTGAGCCTCACCCTCTTTCCCGTACCGGGCCATATCTTCTTTCGTGATTTCCTCACGTATTCCGTCGGAAAAAACGAGGAAAAAGCTCTCCGTCTCTGCATGAGAAATCCTGAAAGCCTGATTCGTTGTGACTTCAACACCGACCGGCAGCAGACTTTTCCCGAGTAAAGCATTGACGAAAGACGATTTTCCGTTCTTCTGCTCCCCGAATACTACAATTGTGAAATCCTCCTTGACGAGCGCCTCTTCAGCAGCTCCGAACACCGTGCCTGGCGCCGCAAGACCATGACGACGTGAAAGCGACTTCAAGTCCGTCATACTTGTCGACAGGGATTCTTTCAAATCCTTTACTTCTTCTGCAACATCCTTTTTCATTCTTCTTACTCCCTGTTTGTTTTACAGTTCAGTCGTTCCCACAAAAACCTCATCCCCTGACGATGAAATTAAATCATCAGCAATGTCAGGCACGGATCCTTCAAGAACATCCTCCGTCAAAGCGTGCTGTCCGAACGAAGGAGCATCCGTATCTGCGCCGTCAAGGTCAAGAGACCCGATTTCAGACATCTCGGGCAGGCTACCGCTCTCTTCAAGCCCGGCAGCGGAAGCTGCAACATCCAGATTGCCGACATCTTCAATCGCGATGACATCGCCGGTTTGAGCACCTTCGCCCTTGATGAGATTGACCTGTTCCTCGAATTCGTGAACATACTCATCCAGCCAGGCATCGAAGGGAACGCCGTTGATCGTGACAACATGTCCGAGTTCATAGTCGAAATTCTCCATTGCCGGAAGATGCAACTCCTGCGGCGGCGGATTGTCGGCTACGATATAGTGGCAGTTGCCGTCCTTCCAAGCATCCATGAACTCGTCAAGAGGGTAGGAAGCGGCCGGCATTCCCGTACCGGAATCGGTCAATGTCACCATCACATTGTTCGGATCGCTTGTGTCGATGCCGCTGACGACGACAGCATGATTGGCGCCGCCATCGAACAGGTCCTTGAACCAGTTCCAGCACTTGTTCTGGACATTATTCTCGCTCCACAATTCATCGGCGTCCACCGTGACAATGGCACGCTTCCCCTGCGCAAGCTCACTAACGAGATTGTAGAAATTTCCGCCGGTATAGGCCTTGCACGGAACATCATGGAGCTCCAGCAGGTCGCCGATATGACTGACCGGCGTACCGCGCTCTGGATTGTACCAGCCCCGCTCAGTCGCTTCCTGTATGAGCTGATCGACGGAACCTTGGTAACCGTAATCCTGCAGCAGACGATACTGCGAATAAATCGCACAAGTGCCGTCTGCCCCCTGAAAATATTCAGGGTCGAACGTCATGCTGTTGTCCGCCGGGATTCCCCATTGACCATCTGCCTTATGATAGTATTCCATTGATTTTTCTCCTACTTAAACTGTTTGCCGAGTTCTGTCCAAAACTGCCAATTAAATGCGAGATGCGCTTTAATGTTATCTCTTAAGAAATCGGCTGATACATCATATTCCAATCCTTGCATTTCCATTTTTGTGATGACATCCAATACACCATTATCATAGACAGTCACACACACCTTCGGCCATCGTTTATTCATATTCCAGTCATTACAAAAACACACAAGCTCCCCGTGCTTATCTTTAGGGAAGTCCTGTGCAGACTGACCTAGAATCCAGAAGATATGAGACTCTTCTTCGTAACCCAACCGACAAATAACATTATATCTATAGTCATTGTCGGCTTCTTGTGGGATCACTATACGGTCACCTTCTCTCCTGTATGTAAATCCCTCTTCATCAATCAGGTTCTGAAAAGTACGGATGTTTTCAACTTTCATTTTGGATTTCCTTTCTTTTGTTTGGTTTACGTACACTGTTAGACTTAGTTTTTTCTCAAAATGTGACACCTACCCCGCAAGTTGTACGAGGCCGACGAGCATTCCAAGGAAATAGCCCAAAATCTGGATTGCGCCGAGATGTTTCGCCGCGAGGGAATTGATCATCTCGTGAAACTCGCGGACATCCTGTTTTCTGACGGCTTCGGCGACACGATTGGCAAGATCGAGCTTTTCAACAATCATATCCTTTACAGGCCCGTTCGCCAGCTCCAGCAGCTGAGGCTCGATCATCGGAACCAAATCCCGTTCCGCCCACGAGACGCAGGACTCCACAAGCGAATCAATCTCAGTGCCAATCATCTTCACGGTATCCGGTTCGCCGAGTTTAAATTTCAAACGCTGTTCTACATCCCGCCAGTCGACGCAGGCAACAAGCGCTTCGGAAAGTTCATCGGCAAACGCACTCAGCACCATACGCCCGTTGCAGTAATCACGAACCATACGCCCGAACTCCGTTTTTGCCATATCCATAATCTGCGGCGCTCGGCGCTGAAAAACATCAACCACCTTCCTGGCAATCGGGTCACGGTATCTGACAATGAGATTCTTGAGTCCTTCCGCCAAACGACCAGTCAACTCCCGGTTGCGCAGCATTCCGGGTATCAACGCACAAAGCTCCCTGGCGATCATTTCGGGATTGAGAAGCCGACGCTCCGTCTCCCGGCCCATCTCTACGCCGATCCGATCCTTGTTCCGCGGCACCAGCCCTTGATTCCAATAACCGAACGTAAAGAGGCTGAATGGATGACACCTGTTCTTCTCATACGGCTTGAACAGCATTTCTATTGCAATCCAATTCGTTATATATCCAACCGCCGCCGACACCAGCACGGCGACAACTGCATCTAAACAAGCAGGATAAGTCCACCCTATCCGCGACACAACGATCTTCCCCGGCAACATCACGAGCAACGTTACCAGGCTGGCAAGGCGAATGACGCTTTCAACAATTCCAAGACCCTTTACCATGAATACTCCCTTCTCGCTTTCGGCGAGCCGGATGCAAGAGTTCGCCCCGCCTCATTCCACCATTTCTTCAGTTCAAGGCACCGTATGGCGGGAAAAGGATTTGAAAGATCCTTTGCAATCCATTTCTGCGTCCATGTCTGTATTTTAGAGAGGCTCAACTCTTCCTGGAACGCTCTGGCCTGATCCAGATAGGCTTCAGGATTCAAATCGACGTTTTCATGATTGTAGATGATGCCGCCTTTCATCTTCATCAGTTTTGAAATCACGACATCCGGCGAACCGGTAATGTAGGCATCGATTCGATCGGCGGTAAACCCGCCGCAGCGAAGCCATGCCATCGTGGCCCAATAAACCGGTTTCACGATGGCTGACGCCAACCCTAAAATTCCCGACCCGGCGCCGATCATCATCGTCGCCATCGTTTCATAGCGGTTATGTCCGCAAAGGATATGCGCGCACATGCAGGCAAGAACCGAACGGATCTCCTGCATCGAAAGGCAACTTATAAGGCCCGACTGCAAAACTATGAATGGGCGTTTATCCCCGAGCGACATGGCGTCGCTTCGACCGTTCTCAAGATAAAGTTCCGGCTCTTCCATCTCCATGTCGAGGCAGACTTCCTGAAGCAGTTTATGGATCTGCGGCAACTGTCGCGGGCCGAGCCTTACGCGTGTTGCCATATTCTCAACATGGAGAAGTTTTTCATCATAGAACTTGAGAAAAGCGTCCGTCACAAGGTCAAACCCCGGAACGGCTTTCATCGCCGCCATTGCCTTGGCGTCGAGAGGATGGATAAACGGTCTGATGTCAAATGCCATGGTACGTGATTTACCATTGAAGTTTTTTAGGCGCATCTGCAGGTTCAGGAAGATTCCCCTTGTTTTCCTCAAACCAACGGACAACCTCTCTGCAGCGCACCGTCATGAACGGATGGGTCATATCCTTGATATAAAAGGCCTGAAGCGCCTTCTGATAGAAAGAATCATCAAGCATGGATTCATAGTCTTCAGCCTGTTTCATGAACGCGGCGACCTCCTCGGGTGTGTGGGATCCACTTCCAAAGCCGCAATACCGCATCGACTCACGGACAAACGTATCCGTTTCTCCCAGACAGTACACCTCGACCCGATCCGCTGAAAGTTCGCTTTTCCTGCGCCAATACTGAAACGCCCAGACAAGCGGCTGAGCAAGCTTTGCGACGATTCCGAAAAATCCGGTACCAAGCTCCATCAACTTTATTGCCACCTGAGTATAAAGAACATGATGACAGATGATATGACCGCATTCATGGGCCAACGTCGCGTAAATCTCACGAGGAGACGCTATTGCCACCAGACCGGATGTAACTGTGATATACGGCTTGGTCTCCCCGAATGTCCACGCGTTGGGATTTGGATCCTGCGTAAGATAGAGTTCCGGCACATCTATTCCCAGCTTTCCGCAGATGTCAACAAGCATCTCATGAATGTCGGGACGCATGTCAGGACCAAGGCGAAGTTTTGACGCCATGTTTATGGCATGCTCGACCTTTTCATCGTAGAGTTTCATAAACGCCGCCAGAACCGTATCGAAAAAAGGCACTTTCTCCAACGCATCCAAAGCTGCGCGATCCTGCGGATGAATGAACTGTTTATAATCGATTGGCATATCTCTATCCCTCTCATTTTACATTCTGCGAACCGACGGCATTTGTCATCGAATTAGATGGCAAACCACTGCTTTTTGTATTTCGCACACTATTGTCCTTTCGCGCCGAATCAGGCTTGGTACTGCTGCAGCTCTTAAAGAAAAGTACCGTTGAGGCAAGAATCAGCGCGATCGCGATAATAAAAAAAGGCTTCAGATTGCTGTCGGACTGTTTTTCTTTGGCAGGCACAGGACCACCATTACCCACATTCTCAGAGACGGCAAATTTCCGGGTCGGTGCATCTTTCTCATGTTCATCTCCTGAGAGAGCGGCTATCAGCGGCTCGTCTCCGGAGATTTTACGCAATTCATCCACATCAGAAATGCGTCCGTACGGCAACGAAACTACACATCCGCTCGCCTTGCCGTCGAGCAATGCCCGGCAGCAACATAGAAACCTTTGAAGATTCACCTCATTACGACCAGCCGCCCATCCCGAATCAAACGATTCACTGAGAAACGGGGCAGACAGTCCGCTCAAACGTCTACAGATCGACTGCGCGATTTCCTTCTGAAGCGTTTCGCCCCCCTCTTTCCATTTGCGCGGATCGCCTGGTTTTATAAGCTCTGCAAAACATTTTTCAAGAACATGACTTGATTGCGAGAATGACAATGTCTCGAAAAGAAATGCAGACAGCAGGCCGAGAACAGATCCGCCTTCGGCAACCGGACCTGAAAGATAAAGGCTCATGCGTATCACGCGACCACCCTGACCCGATGCCGAATCAGTGCGTCCGCTGCTGATACCCTCCAGATAGAGTTTCCAGTGTCCGTCTTTCTGGGAAAGCGCCATCTGCGGGAGCTCGGCGCAACCGTAGTTCCCGAATTTCCGCCAAAGGCGATCAGCCCCGGCCGGCAGCGGCGGCATCCAGCCTATTGCCGGATAATCGCAGTCCGCGCCTATATCACGCGTTCTGAAATGAAATTCCATAAATATCAGTCTCCCGCCTTAGCAAAAATCCTACGTCTGTATTCATTAGTGGAATACAAGCCTGATATGACGGAAATCGCCTCGTAGGCGGCTTCGTTCGCAACCATATTCTGCACCACCGCCCGCTTTTCATTATCCGTCGTAAAGATATTGGCTATCATCCGAAAGATATTCTGGAAGAACGATCTGTCGGCTATTTTCTGTTTCAGATCTTCCACCTTCATTTCAAGGGCTTTAGCCGACTTTTTGAGCTCAAATTCGGAAATCACCGCCAGCACATCGAACGCTCCCTTGGATTTTATTTCGTTCCCGCAGCTCAACCGTTTGCGGAACTTCGACTCAAGCATATCGCCATTGGGCGTCTCAATAAGATCAACAGACTGCAATTCAACCGTACCGTATGTATCCACAGCCTGGACTTCTATCTGGACATGCCGTTTCTCGGACTCTGAAAGATTCAAGGCATCAATGTACAGTTCCTTGACCGCATCAAAAAGCCGATCGCTTTTATCCGAGGTGCCGCCATTGTCGTTGAAGTAGGCTTCGCACCGGACCGGGACGAAAATCAGTAACGAATCGGCATTTTCTTGTGTACGGCATGCAACCCAGTCTTTGATGATTGAAATCGTGTCATTTGTACGCAGCATGCACGTTGCCGCCATATTTCTTCGAATGGACATCGGATCATTCACGCCGACAGAATCCTTCCATTCCATCAGAAGATCCGCCGGAATCGGAACAAGGAGAGCATCCGACTCACGGATGAACGGACCGACCTCATTCGCGAACTCCGCCATACCCACAAGCCCGCCGGGGAAATCCTTGAAGAACACATTCAGACGCTGCGGAGCGCCTGATCTCACAGGTATCGTATAGCTGAAACGGTAATCCGAGGTCTCCACATTGCCTGACATCTGAGGCGTGGCAAATATATCGTCCGATGAAGTTATCGCACGATATTCAGCCATAACGCGCGTAATCGCGTTTCGAGTACGATCATTCTCCGCCCAATACTGAATGCCAAGCTGGTTGCCGGCAAGCTTAAGCTGCATCTCCGAAAAAACAGTCGCCAGCAAACTTGTCTTTCCCGCCTTGGACGGCGCGACCATTCCAATCTTGATTTCCATTTCTTTAACTCCTTCTTTTTTATTTCATAAGATTCATGATTCTGCCTCGTATATCCGTGGCATATGAATCACCGCCGGACATGACATTGGACCAATTCCGCTCAAGAAAATCGACAAGTTCCCTGCGAGCCACGGCATTTCTCACAATTCTGTCCTGACAACGCTCGATTGCGGCACAGACAATATCGGGGATGCGGCTGTTCATCCGGAGCAGTCTCTCAGTTTTCCATCCCCAGTTCTCGCCCGTGTTGCGCAACTCACGCAGAACGACTTTTGCTTCCTGTTCCGGCGGCAGATCATGCAGACGCAGAAAATTGCGTTCGATATCAGCCATCGCGTCAAATACCTCCTTGCGGATATCCGGATAGACAATGTTGTAGAACGGCGCATCAAGCTCCACAAGAGCCTTGACGGCATCGGCAATCTCCGGGCAACATCCGTCAGCCTCGAACAAGGCACACACCTCCTCCAATGTCACATCAGCATTCAGAAGCGTCGGCAAAACCTTACGGAACTCCTCCGCGACAGCCTTTCTCATGTCTGAAAGCTGCTTCGCATGGATATCCCCCAGTTTTGAATACACCTCGCCGACCAGAATACGGATGGCATGCACCTGCTTGTTCGCATACGGGAT
Source organism: Kiritimatiellia bacterium (assembly GCA_017521065.1). Classification (GTDB taxonomy): domain Bacteria; phylum Verrucomicrobiota; class Kiritimatiellia; order RFP12; family UBA1067; genus UBA1731. Next base: position 9,115 of record JAFXEA010000581.1, read on the forward strand.
GGCCGACTGGTGCGCCTGTATCGAATTCTTGACCGTCGCCACGATTCGCTCATCTTCCTCGCTGTATCTCGATGCGAGAAGCGACTTCACCTCCAAGGAAAGTTTCGTCACCGCTTCGGCGGCGCGGGAATCGGAACGCAGCGAATCGGAAAACGTCCCCATCAGATCATTCAGCCCTGACATCAAGGCATTGAGGATCTCCGCAGCCTTGTCGGCAATGGCATTAGCCCCTTCCGTGACGGGCAAAACGTTCGCCAGAGATTTAAGACGGGATTTGATCGCGGAAAGCTCCGCATCCATCTTCTCCGCCCGCGAACGGAGTCCGGGCATGACATCGGCAAGAAGCGCCGCATCCAAAGACGGGAGATTCCGCTCCATGAACCTGACAGCTTCGGGAAGGAACATCTTTTGCATATACTCGTGGTCGTATGCATCTCCGCGAAGAACCAAAATCGGTTGCGCGCGCGAAGCATTCCATTCCTCAATGCGGGCGAATGCCAGATCAGCACCGTCCTTCGGCAACCCGCCGTCATTCTGGAAGAGAACCATGCATTCATGAAGGTGTTCTTCGCCAAAGACCCCGCCGAGAACATTCAGCACCGAAAGGTCGTCATCGGTCGTGAAATTCTGAAACAGACCTTCTGGGCGGCGAACCGCCAATGCAAGATCGACAGTATAGTCAAAACCCTCAAAAAAACATTTCTTCTCGCTTTCGCTGCCTGTCCCAAGACCTGGCAGATCCGTCAATTGGAGCTCCGCGACTTCATTGTTCGGGAACTGGCTGAATATCCTGCAACCTTTCACGGCATAGCAAATGGCGGGTCCGCCATCCCTTGGATAACTCACATAACGGCAGGTCTCTCTCAGCGAAACCGTCTCGGTGCTGCCGGTGAGCATCTCCCTGAAAAATGGAAACGCCGAAATGATGCGGCGAAGATCGTTAAGCCGTTCAAGGTAGAGTTTGAACGCACCGGCATACGCCTGCGCACCGGCAATGCGCATCTGACGATCCGCCTCATCTCCATCTGCGGAAGGAGAAGCTTTTAATGCACGTACGGTTGCTTCAGCGGTACGGCCATTTGCAACAACCTCCTCCTTCAACATCTCGTAATCCAAGTCCTCGAATTGTTCGAGAGATGAACAGACATGATTCCCGAGACTGATAGACGCCAACAATGGATTGACGACTCCGTTGAGGAACGATTCGGCGGTATGGTATTCCACCTCCGTGCGCTCCTCATCGGCGGAAAGGACACAACATATAACACTCTTGCCGGCGGTGACCGCCGGGCCGTTCCCGCTCGGAATAATTGAATTGTCAGTTTGCGAAGAGCCGATAATCGACTTCAGTGCCGTGCTTTTTCCGCATCGGCCGACTCCCGCCACTGCTATATTCAAGGTTTTCCTGCCAAAACGCAGGGAAAGCTTCTTGAGTTCCGCATCGGCAAAGGAGCATTCAGAAACCATCTTCCGCAGAACCTGATCTCGATCAAGTTCGTCCACATACCGTTCCAACTCCAAGGCATCGTCCATTTGCGCACTGTGTTCAGACCTGGCCCTGACGAACGTCTTTTTAAGTTGCCTCAGCTCTTCGCGCAAACGAATCGCACGGTCACGGCGCATATTCCAGTCGGAAACGGCCTCCGCAACCTGATCAGCCTGAACACTTCGAGCCGCAAGTATGCCCGATATCGAGATTGCCTCCATTCCAAACTCCTTATCTCTTATTTTGCACCGGAAAAGAAACCCAATGCGTCTATGAACACCTTGTCGAGCAGCTTCTTCTGCTTCACTGCCCCGATGGCTGAGGTGATCGCCAGCCCACCAACCGCAACAAACATTCCGAAGGCCGCCAATGCGGCCTTGTCAAGCCATTTGCCGGCTTCGACAGACAATTCAAGATCATCCCCCTGCTGAACAAGCTTGAGCATTGCACAGACTTCAAGGCCGGTCCACCTCTTGGCTGTCGACCAGAATCCCGATGAGGTATTCTTTACTTGAACCAATGTACCTGCAGTACCCTCATCGTCGAACCGAAGTTTCTGGACCTGATAATCGTCAGCGGAAAACAATCGGACGATATAGTCTGCACACGACTCCTGCTGATAGGCAGCACCTTTCAAGATTTTCTTTCTTTCCATATCTTCGCTCCTTTCAATATTAATGACTTTATTCACCCTGAAATGTGACATCACATGACAAATCGACCGGGGACCGGCAGTACATCCATGCCGCGCTTAAGCGAAACGTCTGTATTGGTCAGATTATCCCTGAAATGGCGCAATGTACTCTGCGCCAATCCATTCTCAACTTCCAATGGATATCCGAGAAAACAGAATGTTCCTGATGGGATAAAATCATCACGGGCATTTGTTATACAGATTGTCAAAGGATCATCTGGTTCCTGAATCTCACCGATACAGAAACCTGCATGCCAGAACCGCTCATCCTCCCGCGTTGCATACGATTCAAAATCCATTTCAATCGACGCTCCGGAATACGCCTGATACGACATGCTTTCACACTGATACGAAAATGCATCCGCGCTCATCGACGGAGTGGAGACATCATGCCGCCCGAGGGACTGCACAATCAATTTTGAAAGCGGGTTTTCATGCCCGAGATAATCTATGACATCATTTACCATCCCGTTTCCAGTTCCTTTCTTACCGCCGATTTCGCGCGTTGATACATTTTATTCACATTAAGCTCGCTTGATACGCCTATCGCATCCATGACATTTTTTGATGAAAGCTGATTCTTGGTCTTCATTACCAGCACATAGGCGTACCTAGGATTGATTTTCCAAAGCTTACCAATGGCATCGGCTATTTTCCCCTTTCGTTCCTCATCGTTGACCTGGGATCTTGCATTGGCAGTTCGCTCTTCCGTCACACGCGACCAATCATCTTCCTCCAGCAGTTGCTCCACTATTTTCTTGCGAAACACCTGATAATGGCTACGCACGTATTTCCGCGCATACTCCTTTATGCAATCAAGGACTCGGCGCTTGTCTCTCAGCCGGTCCAATTGACCATTGAAAATAAGCTGTACATACACGGAAGTGAACACCTCGTCATCATCCACATTCTTGTCGGACGCCATTTTTCCGAAGCGGCTCTTCCGCAAATAGGGAACAATGACAACATCCCGAACCTTACGCCATGCCACCTCATCAGACTTTTTGAGCATATTGATGAATATCTCTGGATTCGAGGCAACGAATTCTTCCAGTTCACGCTTGCCGATATCATCAATCGATGATGACATTATTGCAGTCTCCTCGTTTACATCCACTCCAGAGACAACAAAGAGAGCGGGCGTGTCTCCTTCACCCGTGCTCTCTACTGAGGCCGACCAAAGCCCTGTCTGAAAACATGAGTGCAGAAAGACACGCCCGGCACAGGTGTGTGCCGTAGCGCGCCCCTCGCAAGACATGTTCGTTCAGACTATGAAGTTTGGTCGTTTCAGTAGAACGAGCAAGTCCGCGTGGTTACGCGATCTTTATTTTTGTCCGCTTAGGGGGTGGCGAGAGCTTCTTTCAAGATCGCCGCATTCCTTCGCTTGACGTCAAGTATTATAGCAAAATCATATTGTTTGTGTATACACCTTCTCTTTTTAATTTTTTGGTGGCTGGCGAGACGCCC
>JAFXEA010000582.1 GCA_017521065.1 Kiritimatiellia bacterium
TCACCGTGGGAGCGGTTTGATGCGCACACTGATTGAGAATGGCTTTATCGTCGATGGAACCGGCGGGCCCGGCTTCCGCGGCTGCGTGGTGATTGAAGGCGACAGGATCGCCGACATTTTCAAAGGGTCTGTCCCTACAGGTTCCGAAGGGTCTGTCCCCACAGGAGCAAGGGCTACGTTTGATGAGGTTGTCGATGCCGACGGCTGCATGGTGACGCCTGGCTTCATGGATGCCCACAGCCACAGCGACGCATATCTTGTTGTCGAACCCGATGCGCCGAGCAAGTTGAGCCAGGGCATAACCACAGAGATAAACGGACAGTGCGGCGGCAGCGTCGCCCCAAGATATGGCGAGGCGCGTCTTTCAGGTGACTGGGCAAGCATTCTCGGAGACCGTCTCACATGGCGTTCGCTTGCCGAATACCGTGATGTGCTGGCGGCGGCGAAGCCCTCCATAAACACAGTTCAGTTCATCGGACACAACACCTTGCGTTCGTCAGTCGTGGGATACGCCGGGCGCACAGCGTCCGCCGATGAGCTGGCGCAGATGGAGCGTCTACTTGCCCGTGAGCTTTCGGACGGTGGATGGGGGCTTACGACAGGTCTCATCTACCAGCCCGGCAAATACTCCACGTCAAATGAGGTCGTCGCCCTTGCAAAGGTCGCATCCTCCTGCGGCGGTTTCTACGCCACGCATATGCGCAGCGAAGGGGATCGCATCCTTGAGTCGATAGACGAGGTTATTGACCTCGTGAAGGCAACCGGGATTCGCGCGGAGATATCGCATCTCAAGACGAGCGGACGACGCAACTGGGGCAAGATCGATCAGGTGCTGGAGAAGATGCAGTCCGCTGTCGACTCGGGACTGCTCCTTGGCAGTGACCGCTATCCGTTCTGTGCGGCGGGAACCGATCTCGATGTCGTGTTCCCTGACTGGGCGGGCGAGGGGGCGGCACCGGCGGAGATGGAACGCCTCAAGAATCCAGAACTTCGTGCAAGGATAATTTCAGATATCGATGCATTAGGCCGCGACTGGTCGGAGGTGATGGTCGGCGGCGTCTGGCACGAGGAGAACAAACCTTATTCAGGCAGAACAATCGCCGACATCTGCGGCGGCAGAACGCCGGGCGAAACAGTCTGCGACATACTTGAAAAGGATCTCTGCCGCACAGGGGCTTTCTTCTTCGGCATGAGCGAAGAGAATCTCGACAGGATTTATGCTATGCCTTGGGTGTTGCCGGGAAGCGATGCGTCGCTCCGTGCTCCATGGGGACCGTTGGGCGAAGATCATCCGCATCCGCGTGCATATGGAACGATGCCCGAGTTCTTCCGCCGCTTGACTGACAGATCGAGGTCTTGCGCAGTTTCCGATGAGACGGCCATCTCACGTATGACATCGGCTGTCGCCAACCGCTTCGGAATAAAGGGACGCGGCATTCTTGCACGGGGCGCATTTGCCGATGTCGCAGTATGGCGCCGGGATGATTTCCGCAATACCGCCACCTATGACAGAAGCCATTCGTTCTGCACCGGAATGGAGAAGGTGTTCGTGAATGGCGCGCTCGCATATGACGGCGGCACATTCACCCATTCCGGCACAGGTCGATTCCTTGAACGCTGACCGGTTTTGTGTATAATGTACGGCATGGAAGATATGCATGAAAAAATGGAACGGCTCAAGACGTTGCTGAAGGAATACGGCAGCGTTGCGGTTGCGTTCTCTGGCGGTGTGGATTCCGCGTTCCTTCTGAAGGTTGCGCATGATGTCCTTGGGGAAAGATGTGTTGCCATCACTGTGCGTTCGTGCGTATTCCCGAAACGGGAATTTCTGGAGGCTGCGGCATTCTGCGAGAGGGAAGGAGTCCGTCAGCTCGTTGTTGATGGTGACGTATTCCGCATAGACGGTTTCGCCGGCAATCCGATTGACAGATGCTATCTCTGCAAGCGAACCATTTTGGGGCTTATGGTGAATGCGGCTTCTGCGGAAGGTATGTCGGTCGTCTGCGAGGGAAGCAATGTGGACGATATGGGCGACTACCGTCCTGGATTAAAGGCCGTTTCCGAACTGGGCGTCCAAAGTCCGCTCCGTGCCTGCGGTCTGGAAAAACGGGAGATACGCGCCCTGTCGGATGAGTTGGGGCTGCCGACTTCTGCAAAGCCTTCATTTGCGTGTCTTGCATCGCGTTTCCCTTATGGAGAAGAGATCACAGAAGCTAAACTCGGCATGGTGGAGCGTGCGGAGGATTTCCTGCGTGATGCCGGGTTTGGGCAGGTGCGTGTACGCATTCATGGCGATATGGCACGCATCGAGGTGGAGCCAGAAAACCTTGCGGAAGTTCTTGATATGCGCGAACGGATTGTTGCGGAGTTGAAAGGCTTCGGTTTTTCGTATGTCGCATTGGATCTTCAGGGATACCGTACAGGTAGCATGAACGAATCAAAGGAACTGTCGTTATGATCAACCGACGGGAGTTTGCAAAATATGGTTTTTCGTTTGCCTCGGCTGCCATGCTTCGGCAGACGATGGCGCAGTCGCATGTATCGACAGGCAGCGCGGAGCTTGATCTTCGCCAAAGCGAAATTGACGAGGTTGCACCGAAGGATTTTGTGTCGTATTACAAAATGGGAAGCGAAGCCCAGACTTCTGATGTCTTGGCGTACACTTCCCGATTCAAGGCGATTGGCAGACTGGAGAAGGCGTTCGATAAGGTGTTCGACGAGGCAAGATCAACGGTTGTGACGGACATCAACCATCCTGCGATATGGTATCTTTACAATATGGGATTGATCGTGAAAACACCAAAGACGATGTTCTCGGTTGATCTCCATCATCGCCGGGCGGAGGACTTCGCGCCGCTTCTTGATTTTGCTCTCATTACGCACAACCATGGAGACCATTATACGGAGCGGTTCAAGGATGCGATGGATCGCGTCCAGCGTAAACCGGTGGTGAACAACTTCTTCTGCAACTATGGAGTGAAAGACAGGAAACTTGGTGGCTATACGCGGGCGAAGAGGAAGGTGCTTCAGTATGGTGACGTAAAGGTCATCATTGGGCTTTGCGATCATAATTCATATCTCATTGATTACACTAGCACTTTCGAAATCCATATCGGGAACTTCACGCTTTTCCATTCCGGAGATTGCTGCAGCTATGCCAAGTTCGACCTTTCCCGCCGTCCAGACATATGGGTGTTTCATCCGTATTGCGGAATGAATGCGACAAAGGCATGTCAAGAGACTGTCCGCCCGAAGCTTGCAGTGATTGCCCATCTTCAGGAGATGGGGCATGCCAAGGGACGCTATCGCTGGACATATCGTGATGGGCTCAATCAAAAGGCGGGAATCGAGTCGGCAGGATTCGCCGCCAGAATGCCGCTATGGGGCGAACGGCTTGCATAGGTTGCGACATGGCAGCTTCGCATTATAGGTTCTTTCCGTTCTTTCTGTGCAGGGCATTTTTCTGTTTTTGAATTACGGAATATGGTATAATTGGCGCAGTTTTTGCTATGGAAAGAGTCGCGGTATATCCAGGAACGTTCGACCCGATGACGCTTGGTCATTTCGACCTCGTCAAGCGGGCCGCGTCTCTTTATGACAGGCTCATTGTGGCGGTTGCAGGAACAAGCTCCAAGCAAGGGGCGATGTTCGACTGCGATGTACGGATGGCGATGATCCGCGAGGATGTCGAGAAGGCGGGGATAGCCAACGTTGTGGTTGAGCGGCTTGATACGCTTCTTGTGGATTTCTGCCGTGCGCACAAGGTCAATACCGTCATTCGTGGCGTGCGTGTCTATTCCGATTTCGAGTACGAGTTCCAGATGGCGCTCACAAACCGCAAGATGGCTCCGGAGATCGAGACGCTGTTCATGATGCCGAGCGAGAACCTTGCGTATGTTACGGCGTCCACGGTGCGCGAGATCATGCGTTATAACGGCGATGTGTCATCCATGGTCACTCCGGCTGTTCTGGCGAGAATGAAAAAAGGGGCAGGCGAGTAGGATGGAAACCGAGCTTAATGTCTACCTTTCGGAGGTTACGGATGACGGGCTGGAGCTATCCGGTACGCTTGATGATTCCATCTATGGTTTTGAGGATGAATTCCTGAAACCGTTTGCGGGTCTTCGCTATGAATTGGGCGTGCTTCATGTCGGTTCAGAACTCCTTGTAAGGGGGAAAATCGAACAGGACTTTGAGGCGGCGTGTTCAAGGTGCGGAGAGGACTTTGATTTTACTGTCAAAATTCCCGATTTTACCGCAAGTTTTGCAGTTGACGAAAAAACTGAATTTGTGGAATTGACAACGGAACTGAGAGAGTGTATATTACTCACTTTGCCGACTTACCCGGTTTGTCGCGAAGATTGTCCGGGGATCGAAAAAAAGGAAGAAAAAGCGCCCGATTCCCGTTGGGATGCTTTAGATGACTTAAAGAAAGGATAAACGAAAATGGCCTCGCCTAAACATAAAAAGTCGAAAATGCGTAAGCGTCAGCGTGTCGCTCAGCTTGAGAAGGCGATTCTCGCCTCTGTCCAGGCTTGCCCTGTGTGCGGCGGAATGAAGCAGGCTCACCATGTGTGCCCGCAGTGCGGCACCTATAATGGCCGCAAGGTTCTCAGCGTTACCGCCAAGTAAAGATTTTCCCTGCAGAGGGATTGGGTTATGACGCGTATTGCGCTTGATGCAATGGGTGGAGACAAGGCTCCGGGCGAAATCGTCCTGGGCGGTGTCAAGGCACTCATTGAGATGGAAGATTTGAAGGTCTTCCTCGTCGGGCGCAAGGAGCAGATTGAGGCGGAGTTTCTCAAGTTCGATCCGCAGTTGATGGCAAAGGTCAAGGCGGCTCTTGCTGATGGCAGGCTTGAGATTGTCCATGCGCCGGATATCGCGGGGATGGATGAGTCGCCTGTGGATGCGGTTCGCCACAAAAAAGATTGCTCGATAAATGTGGCGATGCGTCTGGTCAAGGAAGGAAAGGCCGATTGTTTCGTTTCTGCCGGCAATTCCGGGGCCGTATCCACAAGTGCGATTCTTACTCTTGGCCGAATCAGGGGGGTGCAGCGTCCTGCAATCGCAACGGTGCTCCCCACGCGTCTGCCGCGCCGCCCGCTTCTTCTGTTGGATGCTGGAGCGAACATGGATTGCCGCCCTGAGTGGCTTGCCCAGTTCGCGATTATGGGCAGTGCGTATTCCCATGCGGTTCTGAACCGTACCACTCCGCTTGTCGGATTGCTTTCGATCGGCACGGAGGACTGCAAGGGCAACGAGCTTACCAAGGAGGCCTTCGGCCTTCTGAAGAAGGTTGATACGATTGAGTTCCGCGGCAATGTGGAAGGGCACGACCTCTTCCAGGGCCGTACGGATGTGGTCGTATGCGATGGGTTCGTCGGCAATGTGGTGTTGAAGACCACGGAGTCGGTGGCTCACGCGATGAGCTACTGGATGAAGCGCGAGTTCCGCGGGAACTTCATCCGTATGCTTGGATCGATCCTGCTTCTTGGCGCGTTCAAGTCGCTCAAGAGCCAGATGGATCCGGAGATTTATGGCGGTGCACCGCTTCTTGGTGTGCCGGGCGCGGTGATAATCACACATGGTTCATCATCGCACAAGGCGATCTATCATGCGATCAGGGTCGGCGTACTTGCCGCCAAGAACGACATGACCGGCGAAATCTCGCGCCGCATCGCAGAATACGAGATGCACAAGAAGTCCGAAGCCAACGGTTCCGACCGTCCTTCGTGATTCGTTTCGGGGCGTAGCGCAGTCTGGTAGCGCACCTGCTTTGGGAGCAGGCTGTCGGGGGTTCAAATCCCTCCGCCCCGACCAATTATTTCAAGTAAAATAGCGCAAAATTGCGCATTTTTTAAGAATTAGATTTTTACCATTGTGACTTTTTGACACTACTTTACACCGTTTTTCACTATGAAGGTGGGGGACAAAGTGGGGGACAGAAACGAAACGGGCAAGAATCCATGTGCGGTTGCGGAAAAAAGTTTACCACACCCCCGCCCCATATCCGAGCGGGTCCCATATAGGTATCTCGTAGGAATGGAAATGGTGCGATTGGTCGTGTCTTAATTATTAA
>JAFXEA010000583.1 GCA_017521065.1 Kiritimatiellia bacterium
CTAATGAAATTCCGTCCTTCAAGGTGTACGAGGATGATCTTGTCCTCGCCTACCTTGATATCAACCCATTTTCAAAGGGACACACCCTTGTAATCCCCAAGGAGCACAGTTCGGGGCTCCTGGACACGCCGGAAGAAACACTTGCCGCTCTTGTCGCACGAGTGAAGAAGGTCGCGTCCCACCTGAAGGCCGCACTTCCCTGCGACGGATTCAACATTCTGCAGAACAACGGCGAAGCCGCGGGACAGACCGTGATGCACATCCACTTCCATATCGTTCCGCGATATGGGAAGGAAGAGATTTCATTCGTCAGCCAAAAAGGCGACATGGACGAACTCAAGGCGCTTGCCGACAGGATCAGGATGGAAGGCTGAAATTTCAGCCTTTAGTACGGAAACGGTGAGTGCCTCCGAGTCTCCCTTTCAGTTCGAAACCATCCATCCCGAATATCCCGAGCTCACGCAGCCCCGGCGTGTCGAGAGCCATAGCGCCGCACGGAAGCATAACGAGCTCGCGCGATGTGGTGGTATGGCGACCCTTGCCGCTCCACTCCTGAATCTCGCCCGTAGCCATCCACTCCTCTCCGGCAAGGGCATTAACAAGAGAGGATTTTCCGACACCTGAAGAACCGACGACGGCAACGGTTCTGCGAGGCTGGACGAATTCACGCACAGCCTCCATACCCTGTCCTGTAAGCGAAGATATCTCCAGCACGGGCACATCGAAAGACTTGAACTCTTCAACAAGCCCCTTGGCATCCTCTAGGTCACACTTCGTCAACAGAACAACCACGCGCGAACGGCATTCAGACGCTTCCGCCAACGCAAGCATGCGTTCAAGCCGTGCGGCAGAAGCATTGCCGTTAACCGCCATAGCGAAGAAAAGCGTATCGAAATTCACGGCAAGCGTCTGCGCCTTCATCCCAGAGGACGATGGGTCGAGACGTTCAAGAAACGAAAATCTCGGCAGCAGCTCCGTTATGCGGCTTTCGCCCTGCGGATTGTATTTGAAGCGGACGAAATCCCCCGTGACAGGCTTCGGCATGTCGCGGAACGCGGATGACTTCGTGCGGGCAAGAGCCTCGCCTTCTGGCTTTTCGGAACAGATGAGATGGAAGTAGTCACCATGCGCACTTACGACACGTGCAACACCTTCACTTTCAGGGCCATCATACCCCCACTCTTTCAATCGTTCACTCATACGCCGACTAAGCCGCAAATGGGTCTAGAAACTCCCGCTTGAAGTTGAATCCGCCGACAAAATCCTCAATCGAGTCACGATCCGTCTTCCCTATGCGTTTCGAATCGTACAGATTGAACACGACAGCGCCAACGTCTTCACAGCAGCGGAGACCCCAATCGTTCAGGACTGTGTAGGCGAGCGGACCGTATGCATCAAGCGCAAGATCCCTGAAAAACTCCAGCAGCTCCTGACCGGTGACATGCCCCTTTGCGCTGCTGCATGCTTCATGGATCACATCAAGCACAAAATCGTACGCGCGCGAATCGAACCGGTCATCCTTTTTCAGAATGTCGGAGAAGTCGTCCTTTTCGTATATGATTTCAGGCACGTTCATGGATTCAATCCGTTCAATCAACGCCAATCTGCCGGAAGTGCAACCAGCACAGCATCAACAACCTGCTCAAGATTCAATTCGGAGGAATCGATCTCGATGACGCCATCGGCTTTGCGGAGAGGCGCGTATTTGCGGGATGAATCGATTTTGTCCCGCGCCAGCAGGGATGCCTTCACAGCCTCTGCGGACTGGTCGGCGATGCCTTTCTCCACCTCCTCCTTCTGACGACGTGCCGCCCGGACGTCAGCCGATGCCGTAAGATAGAACCTCGCGGGAGAATCGGCGAACACGGCCGTAGTTATGTCGCGCCCCTCCACAACAAGATCGCCAAACTTCACAAGCGAACGGAGCAGGTCCGTAACCCTGTCGCGAACATTCTTGACTGTGGCGACAGGAGACGCATGCGCATTGATATCCGGCGTGCGGATACGGTCGCCCGGCTCTTCGCCTTTGACAAGATACTTGATGCGTCCATCCTCGGGAACGCATTCAATTTCGACCTTATCGGCAAACGCCGCCACAGCCTTGGGATCGGATGTATCTATTCCGTTCTCAAGGCACTGCCACGTCATTATCCTGTACAACGCTCCGGAATCCACATGAAGAAATCCAAGCTTTTTGCCAACAAGACGCGACACGGAGCTCTTGCCCGCTCCGCTCGGTCCATCAACTGCAATAACCTTTGCCATTTTCATCTCCAATGAAATCAATGCCTGAATTATACCAAATTTTCATAGATAACATGCCGGATCTTCACCCCAGATGTCACCTGTGACAGCCTCGCCCCGTGCGCGGAAATTGCCGCCGCACACATCAAGCCAGCGACAGCTGCGGCAACGACCCTTCACGAACTCCTTCTTGCGGCGAAGCTGCTCAAGCAGAGATCCTGGCGGTGGATTGCCCCATATCTCGGAGAACGGACGCTCCTTGACGTTGCCGACAGGATGGTTTCGCCAGAACTGGTCGGGATAGACGGTTCCATCCCAAGAAATGCAGGCGATGCCTGCGCCGCTTGAATTGCCGCCATTGAGCTGGAGCAGCTTTGACACCCGCTCCGACGGACGCTTCATGTAAATGTACGGCCCGTCGCAGTGGTTGTCCACGGTAAGGACCTCTACCGGGTTGCCCATCGCAAACGACTTCTCTGTCTCCGCGATTATCACGTCGAGAGCGTTCCTGCGTTCAGCCGCAGAAAGGTCGGTGGCGGCGATTTCGCTTCCCCTTCCGGTATAGACGAGATGGTAAAGACAGATGCGTGGGACGTTCTCATCCCGCATCAGATCGAATATGTCCGGTATGGCGGAAACGTTGAACCTTGTCATCGTCACACGAAGGCCGACCTTAACGTTCCGCGAAACAAGGCGGCGGATTGCGGCAAGGCTCGCCGCATAGGCTCCCTTGCGTCGACGGAACTCGTCATGCACAGACTCTGTTCCGTCTATGGAAATTCCCACATACCCCGTACCAAGATCCGCCAGCCAATCCGCAGTATCGTCGTCTATCAAGGTGCCGTTAGTCGAGAACGTCACCCGCAGTCCCTTGGACTTAGCATATTCAGCAAGATCGCGGATATCTGGGCGGCAGAAAGGTTCACCGCCCGAAAAGAGCAGCACGGGCACCTTCCATGCCGCAAGATCGTCAATGACAGATCTCGCCTGAGCATTGTCCAGCACACCCTCCATCAGGTCTTTCCCCGAAGAGGATGCCGCGTAGCAGTGTGCGCAGGCGAGATTGCAGGCGGGAGTCACGTTCCATACGACCACAGGCTTTCTGTGAACGTGCTCCGCGTACCTGAGACGGTCATTCGGCTCTTCACAGCCGAAGAGAAATTTGCTTACGCTTGTCAATTCAGCGGCGTAAGCACCATGTTACGGAAATCGGCGTCGGAATGGTCTCCCTGGATGTAGAGAGGTCCGTTCACGAACTCGTTGGCGGTCATGGCGCCGCCGGTGATGCCGACAACAGGAACATTGTCGATTATCTTGACACCGTTGAGGACAACGGTCAGGTGACGCTTGTAGAGCGTAACATCGACGGTCTGCCATTCGCCGGCCTTCTTCTCGGCGGCGACCTTGGGCGTGACGCGTCCGTAATAGGCAGCCATGTTGTGGCAGTCGACGGGCTTACCGTAGCTGTCGAGAACCTGAATCTCGTAGATGCCGCGCAGATACACACCGGAATTGCATCCGGGAAGCACACGCACCTCATACTTCAGATTGAAGTCGTAGAAGTCGTCGCGCTTTGTGCGGAGGTTGCCGTTCTTGTGGAGCGACTTACCCTTGGCATCGCGCTGGATGCGGTTGGAAAGGACTCCATCCTTGAGAGTCCAACCATTCTCCTTGTTCGACTCCATAAGTTCGAAGTCTGCAATCGTGCCCGCAAGCAGATTGATCGGCTCTCCTCGCACCGCAGACTTGAGATCCGGCGCAGGACCGATCTTGGGATTGCGCCTGGCGGAGAACGTTTGCACAGCGCCAACTGGCTTGCCGTTGCCGTCCACCTTCTGGTAGGTGCAGGATGCCCAATCACCAATGACCTTGGCGACAACGCGATCACGACGCCAAGCGCCCTTGTCCTGAGGAAGGTCTTTCGGCTTGTGGTTGCCGAACGTAAAGGTGAAACCACCCTTCTCAACCTTGACATCTGCCGCAGGAATATCGAACGGGCTGCCCCAACGCCAAAGGAGCTTGGCGGCAGGCTTGCCGTCAGCACCCTTGGAGAGGATGAGATGGCCGGCGTTCATGCGATCGAAGGGTAGCGTCAACGCCCAGCTGCCATACGGGCAGCCACCCTTGCAGCATTTGGCGCAGTTCTCGGAAGCGAACTCGGGATTGATCTCAGAGACCGCCATGCGGATCATCTGCTTAAGCGCCTTGCACTTGGCCTTCTTACCGATCGCGCAGAGGTCTGCGGCCTGCTCGGGATATGCGCACCAACGGAGCTGGTCAACGCAGAGCTGTGCGACATACGTATCGGTCGCAGAAGCCGCCGTATCGAGAAGAGCCTTCGTCCAGATTTCGCGTGGAGAGTCGCTGAACCAGTTCCAGAACTCCCACCAAGAAGGCTCTGCCGTCATCACGTACTGGCTGACGGCGGCAATCTGAACTGCCACCATCGGATCAGTGGCATATGCGGGCTTGACCTTGGCGAGAATAACCTTGGCGGCCTCTTCGCTGTCCACAATCGCCGCAATGGCATCCTCAGATGTCTCGGTCTCAAGCGCATTGCGGTTCGTGTTGTGCCATTCTACCGCCATCGGGCTCTTCTTGTCGGAAGCCATTGCGGCGCCATAGTCGGCGAACGCATTGGGATCCTTCTTGCCTGCTGCGATGGCCGAAACGGCCATTGCGCCAATCATTGCTGTAAAAACAAGTTTCTTCATTTCAAAATCTCCTGTATGGAATCAAACCTTATCAGCCCCACATCTCCGTGCGCCACGGTTCGCGCATGGACTGGTAGAGGAACCTGTCAGCCGCCGGATCGTTGACCGCATGGAGCGTAACGGGATCGAACTCGAAGCCGCGGCCAAGACGCTCGGCGGCGATTCCGAGATTGAACATCGTGCAGGAGCGGAAGCCGTTCGACTCGTTGAGTGCGAAGGTCTTGCGCGTCTTGCAGCTGTCGATGAAGTCCGTCTGCTGCGGAGCGGGCTTGGGAAGATCGGCGAGAGTCTTGACGACCTTCTCGTCGGACCACCAGCCGTTTGCATCCTTGATTCGGAGCGTGGAGCTACCATTGCCCTTCTTGTACACGCAAAGTCCGTTGGAGCCACGCAGAAGCGGCTCATCCTTGAGGGATTCGTCACCGTCGAGGATCACTTCGGTGCCGTCATCGTAGGTGAGGGTGATGCGATCGAAGCGGCCGACAGCCTCCGGATGCTGCTTTGGACCGACGTAGTCCACCTTGACGGGACTCGTCTCATCCTTGCAGAGGAGGTACTGGAGCGGATCGAGATAGTGCTGGGCCATATCGCCGAGGCCGCCGGAATCGTAGTCCCAGTATCCGCGGAAGGACGTGCCCGCACGGTGCGCGGTGTACGGCTTCCACGGAGCCGGACCAAGCCACATATCCCAATCGAAACCTTTCGGAACCGGCTCCGCCGCCGCATTCACGCGACCGGACCAGCCGAACTTCCAGGAGAAGCCCTGCCCAGCACCGAACGTGCACTTGATCGGACCCTTCCCGAGAAGACCGTTCTCTACAACCTGACGGATGGGTTCAACCGTCGTGCCAAAGCCGTAGAACCTGTCCTTGAAGCGGAACCACGTGTTGAGGCGGAACATACGCTTGCGTTCCTTCACGACCTCCATAACGCGCTTGCCTTCGCCGACGGTGCGGGTCATCGGCTTTTCGCACCAGATATCCTTGTCGGCCTTGGCGGCCATCACGCTCATGCAGCCATGCCAGTGCGGCGGCGTGCAAATGTGGACGATATCGACATCCTTATCGGCCAAAAGCTCCATGAAGTTGCCATATGCTTTGATCTTTCCGAAGCCGTTCTTCTCAGCCGCGGCAAGACCAGCCTGCACACGGTACTCGAACGGATCGCAAACGCCAATCAGTCGCGAAGCCTTGTTTGCGAGGTGGTTTGCTGAACGCGCAA
>JAFXEA010000584.1 GCA_017521065.1 Kiritimatiellia bacterium
ATCAACCACGTCGTATGGAACCGCAGCAACCTGAGCCGCAAATTCCTGAACGGGACGTACGGCGGCAAAAGGACGGATATTCATCTTCTGTTACCTCAGAATGCGGGGGTGCCGAAATACTCGAAACCGATGTTCACGAGCGGGAGGAACGAAGGCTCGGCGGAACGGATCACGTTGACCGCACCGACCTGCACTCCATAAAGCGACTCGCTGCGGTTGATAAGGCCAACCTGAAAGCCGGAAACGGCGTTGGCGACATTGATGATACCCGCCTGAATACCACGAATCGACTGGGCCTCGTTCCAGAGACCAATCTGAACGCCCAGCAGATCAGAACGGCCAGCGGTGTTGTAGAAACCGATCTGGAAGCCCGTCATTACATCCTCAGCCTCGTTACGGAGAAGATTGAGCTGGAATCCCTCCATATAGCGGCAACGGCCGATAAGACCGAGATCAAAACCGGTAAGCCCCTCGCACGCACCATATGCGCAGTTGAAGCGCATGCCGATCACATCGATATTCTTCGTGGAGTTGAAGGCAATCCACACAGGCCACGGAGCCTTTTCAGCCTTCACTTCACGGGCAGAAGCCTGCGCCGCCGGTGCAGGAGCCGCACCATCGGCTTCCTTTTTCGGAGCCTCTTGCGCCCATGCGCATGCTGCAACCATCGCCAAAGAGAACATAATTTTTTTCATTTTTGTATCCTTCCGTTTCCTGATAAGGTGAAAACGCGGTGTAGTATATGCTATTTCACCCTCAAGGGCAATGAAAATTTTAAAGAGTTTCAGAACAGGAGTCCCTGCTCCAATGCTCCGGAAGCGGTCTGAGATGGATTGGAAACCGTGGATGATACCGGTTCTTTCGCCGACGACGATGTATCTGCGACCTCACCAAGCAGCTCTAGAAGCCGCGCTTCGTCTATCACCTCCGTACCAAGTTCACGAGCCTTGGACGTCTTTGCGGCACCGGTATTCGCTCCTGCGATCAGGTAACGCGTCTTTGAGGTGACAGACCCCTGCACGTTGCCGCCCGCAAGACGGATCATCTCCGCATATTCGCCCCTTGGACGCGAGAGCGTTCCCGTGAGAACACATCCCGCACCCACCAGAGGGCCTTCCGTCGCGACCTTTGCCTTCGGTGCGCTTCTGGGATCTATGCCAAATTCCTGAAGACGAGCCAGATACCGTCTGCCATACTCTCCATCGAAAAATTTGAGAACGGCCTTTGCTGCCTCGACCTTTATCGGCAGAATCTTGCGCTCCTTGCCTTTGAGCGAATCGTTCTCTATCACGTTCTTCAGTACAGGAGAACCGGCAAGATCAGCCATACGGGAATGTTCAGCGGCGATGTCCGCTGCGACGGTCGTGCCTACACCGGGTATGCCCGTCGCAAAAAGCCAACGCTCAAGCGGCATGTTGCGAGACGCTTCAAGCGCCCTTATCACAGACTCCGAATTCTTGCCGAATCTGCGTCCTGAGATCTCCAGGGATGCAAGACGTTCATTTGTCAGCGAAAAAAGGTCGAGAGGATCCGATATCCAGCCCTGTTCGACAAGGGCGTTGCTCGCGGTGCCGCCAAGCGCCCGGATGTCGAGCGCGCTGCGGGACGCGAAATGCTCAACCCTACGGAGCAGCTGTGCAGAACAAGCGGGATTGACGCACCTAAGTGCGATCTCACCGTCGAGACGCTGCACCTCGCCGCCGCATACCGGACACGCGGTCGGCATCACAAACACCCTCTCGTCACCGGTGCGCTTTTCCGGGATGGACGACTCGATCGCAGGTATCACATCGCCCGCCTTAACGAGCCACACGTGATCTCCAATACGGATATCCTGACGTTCAACCTGATCCGCGTTGTGAAGCGTGGCCCTCGAAATCGTAGAGCCGGCAAGCTCCACCGGTCTCAGCTCCGCGACAGGCGTAAGCACACCGGTGCGCCCAACCTGTACGGTGATTCCCTCAACAACAGTCTCCGCGCGTTCAGGGGCGTATTTATAGGCACGCGCCCAGCGCGGACCATGAGCAGTCGCACCAAGCACATCGTAGAGACTGCGTTCGTTGAGCTTCACCACCGCGCCATCTATCTCGAACCTGAACGTATGGCGGAGCGTTTCAAGCTCATCAATGGCCGCATACACATCCTCCATCGTTGCGCACGTCTTCGACCACGGAGTGACGGGGAAGCCCCAGGACCTGAACGTTTCAATCATCTCGCTGTGGGTGGAGAAGCCTTCACAGCCCGTGCCGCCGGCGTTGTAGATCACGATGTCGAGCGGACGGTTCGCGACTTCCTTCGAATCGAGAAGCTTGAGCGAGCCTGCGGCGGCGTTCCGTGGATTGGCGAACGGCTCGCGTCCCGCCTCCTCCTCGCGCTCGTTGAGCTTGACGAATCCGTCCCGCGTCATGTAAACCTCGCCGCGGACCTCCAGAGATTCAGGAGCAGATGACGGCAGACGTAGCGGAACGGCACGGATAGTCTTGACGTTGAGCGTGACATCGTCCCCAACCTGACCATTCCCGCGCGTAGCCGCACGAACAAGGCGGCGATCCTCGTAGAAAAGCGACATCGACACGCCGTCCACCTTTGGTTCGACATTGTAGGTGAAATCATCCACCTCCTTGCGCACCATCGCATCGAAATCGGCAAGCTCGCCCTTTGAATGGGTCTTGTCCAAGGACTGCATCGGGGGATTGTGACGGACCTGCGCAAATCCAGAGAGCGGCTCACCGGAAACGCGCTGCGTAGGCGACGAATCGGAATGGAATTCCGGATGCTCCCTTTCAAGCTTCAGCAGCTCTTCGTAAAGAAGATCGTAGTCGCGGTCGCCAATGACAGGTCGCGCCTCGACATAGTACAGCCTATCATGACGCTCGATCTCCGAACGGAGAAACTCGATGCGTTCCTTTATGGATTCACTCCCCATCGTCGTCCTCTATATTATTTGTAGCGGATCTTCCTGCGCTGCTGCGGTTGCGGCTGCTGCACAGGTTGCTTTGGCGGCGGCATTGTGGATGAGGAATATGCCTTCTTCTTCGTCACCAGAACACCTCGCGTATAGCCCGCCCTGCGGAGGATGAACAGCAGAACCCTTGGAGCCTTCAAACTGCGCATCCGTTCGGATACACGGATGTCGATCTGGGATTTCTTGTCCACACCTGCATCCTCAAGAAGATCCGGCAGCTCCTCAAGTTCAATGAACCGTCCACGCCACAGGAGACCACCATCTTCCGAGAACTCCACCTCAGGGTTCTTGGAATCTGCAATGTATGTCGTGTGCGTACATCCAGAAAACACGATGATTGCCGACGCAAAAACGATGTTCAGCAGAAATCTCTTCATCACTCCACCTCTCTATCACGCTTCAGGCTTGCGCCACCATGCGAGATACTCTATATTTCCCTTGTCTCGCCCCTTTATCGGAGACTCGACAACCCCAAGCAGCGAAAGACCCAATTCGTTCTTTCCAAACTCAGAGATATCCGCAACAACCTGCTCGCGAACTGCCGGATCTGTCACGACACCGCCCGGAGCCGCGCCGCGTCCGGCCTCGAACTGGGGCTTGATGAGCGATATTATCTCACCGCCAGGCACCAGCACCTCCACCATAGGCGGCAGAATGAGCTTGAGCGATATGAAACTCACATCGGTTACGGCACGGGACGGGACCTCGGGCAGATCTTCGCCCTTCATGTAGCGGGCGTTGAAGTTCTCCTTGACCCACACGCGCGGGTCGGACCTCAGTTTCCAGGCCAACTGGTTGGTTCCGACATCCACAGCCATCACACGCTTCGCGCCATGCTGAAGCATGCAGTCGGTGAAGCCTCCGGTGGAAGACCCCACGTCAAGGCATACGAGACCGTCAACTCTCCATCCCGAGAACGCCGCAAACGCACCTTCCAGCTTCTCCCCGCCACGAGACACAAAACGGGGCGGAGCCTCAACCTCTATACGGTCGGTTTCAGTCACCTGTACGGCAGGTTTCGCGGCGACCTGTCCGTTCACGCGAACCTTGCCGCCCATCACAAGCGACTGGGCGACAGTTCGCGATGCGGCAAGCCCCCTCTCGACGAGAGCGTTGTCGAGACGCATCTTCATCATTCAATCGTCTTGATCGTGCGGACATCCACCTTGCGGAAATCCTGCATGATGCCTTCCTTGACCTCAAGCCTGTATGTATCGGGGTTGTTGCTGTCCACAAGAACGCCACGGTACGTGCCGGACACCGTCTCAATCTCCGTATCCGGAATGAAGATGCGCTTGAGACGGAGATTGAGCTTTGTCGCCTTCTTCGCTTCAATCTTGACCTTGCCCTTCGTCTCTGCATATCCGCGAAGACGCGCAAGAAGCTGATACTCACCGGCATTTATGTCGCGAATGAACAGCACA
>JAFXEA010000585.1 GCA_017521065.1 Kiritimatiellia bacterium
CGAGACGCTTGACCGCAATGTAGAGATCCGCGATTCGCTTGACGCGGCGGCATTTTGCGCAGAGCATGTGTCGGGCATGCACCGCGCATACGCAAACGCGGCGTGCTATGTTTTTGAATTGCCTGAGATGGCGGAGTATCCTGTGCTGACTGCGGTGAGGGCTCGCGTCGTTTCCGATCCGTACAATTCCGGCGGCGTTCGTCTTGCCGTGCACGTTGCGGACTCGCTTGACATCCCTGTCGATTGCGCGATAGCGCGTACGGGCGTTGCGCACGTCGAGGGCGTTGCGCCGCGAGAAGAGCGCGTTGCGGCCGACAAAAAGACGTATTGGTATGCAGCCACGGAAGAGGTCGAGATTCCTGTTGCGGTGCAGGCAAAGCGATATCTCTTTCTTGTTGTCGCGCTTGAAGACTATTCGCGTTCGCGCGGCGACTGGCTCGAAGGGTCTGCCTATATTCTGCCGACGGTGGAAATCGAGACGGACGGCGAGTTGTCCGGATGGTCGGAGGGGTCGGTTAACGTTGACGTCGGCGGACGTGAGTTCGTCGTCCGTGAGCCTGGCTCTATTGCGTTCGGTTCGGGGGATCTCGAAGAGGCAAAGAAGGGGATGAATCCGGACTATGAGGAAACGCGTACGGATATGATGGCAAGGCTGTCTGGCGAGTGGTACAGCGCAACGCCGTACAGGATTGCTGGCGATGACGGGTCTGTCGGCGTTTCGGCGTACAGCGGCAAACGGGTTGCTGCGGTCAAGGAGTTGTCGCCAGGCTACGCTGGCGGCGTGCAGGCCTGCTACGCTGCGTTTATGGCCGATGCGATGAGGCCTACTCCTTTGTCTGGAGTGGGCGCTATGATTGATCAAGTGACTGGCGCAGGCTTTTGTGTGGGCTGGGATTTTGGTACTGTGTCGATCGCCCGTCGACGGTTGCTTGTGCCGGTTGTTGCGCCGGTGGGGTTCCGTGCGAAGGTGCTGAGGTTGACATGGGGCGGAGAGGATGATGGCTGGGTGCAGACGAAATCCGGGATTCGGCGGTCTGTTTGGCTGCTGCGCGGCAAGTGGGCGGAGAGTTATCGCGATCAGTCGTTAAAGAGTCATAAGTTTTTTGACGCGTCGGCGTCGCGTGTCGGCGACTGGGAGCTGCTGACCTCGTTCGAGGATGTGATATGCAATCCCGGTAGCGTGGATGTGCCGGTGGAGATTGAGTCTCACGGGCCGCATACGCTCATGTTGACGACGTATATCGACATGACAGAGTTCGACTTGGACGGCGAGCCTGTCGGCCTTGGAACGGGCTATGGCGATATCACGGCTGATTTTAACGAGACAGGCGTTGTTATTTTCGAGGGCGCGTTTCAGGGCAGCTGGGATCCAAAGATCTCGCTGATAGATTAAAAAGGAGACATTATGGACATTATGAAATACGCGATGAAAACATGTTTAACGGGCATTGCAATAGCGTTGCAGACAGCCTGGGGAGGCGTTCCCATCGAGTGGACGCGACGGCCCGACAGCACCACCCCTGCGAACTTCACGGCGCATCAGGGCGAAACGCTGGAGTTTCGCTGCACGTTCAGAGGGTTCGGGGATTTGCCGTTCGATGAAAGTGGCGTTAATCTCTACTGGCAGACCAACGGCATGAGCGAGGCTTGGTGGAGTATGCCTGCAACGGCAAGTTCAAACACGGTGTCGGCAAGCTGGCTCCCTATACATAATCCTGGAGCCGGTCGTGTGATATTCTTCTTCGGTATGCAATCCAACGCCTTCGCATCGGCCGTGGTGAGATTCCTGCCCTCTCCTGGGTTTGCACCGGCAGTACAGCCGTTGCCGAATGTCGCATTTGATGCGGCGCTCATGGGTACGCCCACGATCAACGGTACCAACCTCGTGGAGTATCTATCCGGGATCGCATTGGAAGAAAGCGACCCGACCGTCCCGGACTGGGCAAAACAGCCGAATCCTCCGTCCGGCATCGGCGGTGACGGCATCACCACAAATGACGTCTGCAATATCGTTACCAATGAGGTGGTGGGCGGATGGGGTGAGTGGCGCATCGTCAAGGGTTGGGAAGGATTTCGGCTCGATCATGTGCTGTGGGTAGAAGAGCCTCAAGCAGCTCATGGCGGCTATTGGGGGATTGGAGTTATCAGAGATGAGGATGGGGTTTCCGTGGTAGACTCGATTACCGATATGCCGGAGACGGCGTGTCGGCTTGAGCCTTATGACGGGACCCTTGTGATCGAGCGCACGCGCATCGTCCGCAATGCGCTCGGCCTTGCCCGTCTCTCCGATCTGAAAGATGTAGGCATCTCCGCCGAAAACGCCACCAACATCGCTGTATCAGTCTCATCACCACTGTCTAACAAAGTTGACCGGCTCGAAGGTCAGGTCGCGACAATCGGGGCACACCTCAATACTGAGGACGCCAAGTTTATCGTCACCAACTACAATTCCTCGACTAAAATTCCCGCAGCTCACGTTCAGATCCGCCAGAAGAACTCACAAACGGGTGAATTTGAATGGCTGCATATCTGGAATGAAATGACTCGCTGGAATAAGTTTACAGGCCTTTACTTCGACTGGGATAAATGGCCTGGTTTTTACTCTTGGCGAACCAACATCGAAGGTCAGATTTCCGCCCGCGCCGTGAAAGAATACGCTTTCTACGACGGCGTAACCGGCGACGTCGCGCCCGACGATTACTTTTGGATAGGTCAACCTAAAATAGCCATTTGTGCTGGTGCGAGTTATCAGCGATACTTAGACGGAAATAAGGCTATCTGGAGTCTCGAATCTAACGGAACAATTGCCGACATTAACGGTACAACCAATGGATATTTTCGTATCACCGATGCCGAAGGCAAGACGCATTTTGAAATCGTAAAAGGAGATAAGCGCACCGTTTACGCTAAAGCGCATGCGATGACATCTGAAATAATAATGGGAGTTCCGCATTATTTCACCACATACGCGATAACCAATGCAGTATCAGCCCCGATTGCGCACATCTCCGTCGAAGGACTTAAGGCCGGCGCGTTTGTTCCCGAAAACGACCCGAACTGCGCCGCGAACATAAAGTGGTCTTCGGTTTCTGGCGGCTACACTCTCGAATGGTGGCCTAAGGCGGATTATCCATCAATGTTTGTTTACGCCGATTATGAGATTGGCGGCGAAACCTATATCCGCAACACCGCGCCGGTTGCGATGCAGACAATCGTCATTGATGGTAAGAAATATAAAATCGGCGTAAGTACCGTCAGCGGAACAAAAGTTTTAAGCTTAACAGAGGTAGAGTAAAATGTTTGATTTTATTGATACGGCTTGTGTTGAAACAACATGCTTCATAATGAACATGTTTTGTTTTGGTGAGGTATTTTACAACGAGACAAATACCTTTGTTCTCTCAAACGGCGTGTGCGGGGTTGTTGCGAATGTCTGTAGTGGAGCAAGGCTTTTTGCAGTTCTCGTATTCTTATCTCTTTTTTCCATCTTCACTAAGGAGAAAAGAGGTTGGATATATCTCGCCTTTAGTTTCCCGGTCGCTATGCTCTTTAACGCGTTTCGCTGCATGCTCGTAATCGGCCACGGAATCGCTTTTCATGACACGGTGGGCTTTATCCTTTTTTCTGTGCCGGTACTCTTCTATGCGTTCGCGCCGAATTTGAGGTTTAAGTACAGCAAAGTGATAATGCTCTTATTTCTTTCGGCGGTCGGGATCTGGAACTCTACGCCGGCTTATGCCAACGGCGTAAAAGTCCGCATCGGCTCTGTTAGCTTTCCTTACACCGACTTTGAGGTAAGATACCTCTATGATACAGGCTCTTATGTCACCAACGACCTTGTTCATGTCGAGTGGACGCGCTCGCCTGTCGTTCCCGAATCAGCGGACTTTATCGGCGCTTATCGCCATATCGACAGCACCAACGATACCGACTGGGCTATCTTCTATGAATCAGACTTTATCCGCTCTAAAAGTCCGCTTGAAATACCGTTTAAGAACGCCGTATCCAACGATTTTCAGTTCTTTACGACATTCACGCCCGGACCTACCATCCACACAAACGGCGTAGCTGCGATTCTTTGGCAGCTGAATTTTAAAGGTGAGAGCGATAAATGCGTCCCGTTCAGAACTGGCATTTACAGCGACGGAGTACGCCTCGCACCTAATAACAGCATAACAAATGGTCCTTCAGATCACATAACCATAAAAGAAAGCGAGATTGAATTATGAATAAACGAATCTTAACTCTCTGCCTTTTGGGCATCTCATTCACGCTTCACGCAAGTGTAACCAATGAGATTGCAAATGTTGATGTCGTGAAACTCTTAGAAGCTAAATATCAGCGCGATATGAAGACATCCGAAGGACGTAAATTCTGGCACGGCAAACTTGTAAGCCACATCACTGATCCGTCCAATGTCGTTGTGATCACAACACATGAAGACGGAAAGGTGTTTAAAGATGCGGCCAAAGTTGTCCGTCCGATTGATAGCGTCAACGCTGCCAACAAGCGCCTTAAGCGCACCGTTGATAAGAAGGGAGTCCCTAAGAAACTTGCCGACGCCCGGCAACGCCGCGCCGACGAGGTCAACATGGGTCCCACAAATGTAACTGTAACAATAACTGCTGGAGGTACAAAATGACAAAACTTCTCTCGTTCTTATCCTCAATCGGCTCTGCCATTGGAGGTTGGTTCAATTGGAAAAACTCACCGGTTGCCCAACGACGTGCCGCGGAGGAAGATATCGCCAAGCGTGATGCCGAAATAAAGTCAACGACAAACGAGATCAAGGATGCGGTTTATTCAAGCGACGACACCAAACTTAACGAGATTGTCGCTCGGCTCATAAAACCGATGCTCGCAATCTCGATCACGCTTACATCTTTGGTCGGCTGTGTTTCAAAGCCCGAAATCGTCTACATCCCGACTGATCGAAAAATCGAAAGCTGCGTCAACTCTCTTGGCATATCCTGCAAGGCTGTTCCTGACGCGGTTATGGTTGAAATGCTTGAAAAGATTCAAGAGCTTGATGAACTCAAGCGCGAAATGAAAGTCGAAAAAAGAGTTTCCAAGTAACAATAAAAAGAAAGGTGAAATCATGAAGAAACTATGGTCTAAAATCCGCTCTTGGTTCGCGGCTGTTTTTTGTCGCGAAACGGTCGCCAAGGTATGGGAGATTATCTTCGGCAAGGTGAAAACCTCGATCGGCGAACTTCTTTCCGATCCTGCGCTTATGAACCAGGCTTTTGAACTCTCCAAGTCGCTTGTCACGAAAGACGGTACTGCTTCCGAAAAAGCTGATGCCTTCAACGCGGCGCTTAAAGCCTGGGCGATTGCAGAAGGTTACGAAATCGGTACAGCTGCGCTCAATGTAATTCGCGAAACGGCTTATGCCGCGGTCAAGGCGGAATCCGAAGCTGTTCTGGACTGAAAACAACTTTTCCTCTTATGACAATCAGAAAAGATCAGGTGTTTTTTCCTTGTTTTTAGCACCGCGCCATAAGAGGGTTTTTATCATTAAGAAAGGATATCTCATGACACCGAGTGAAGTATTGCTCAGAAAGAATCTTGTCACTTCCGGATTATCATCTGCCGAGTGGACTGCTCTGTCTGCCGCTGTCCGTGATCGGGCGTTCTTCTCCTCGCGCGTCGAGTCGGTGAGATTCCTTGAAACTTGCCGGACTCGCCTCGCGCAACTCCTCGACGGAGCGAAGAATAAAGACGGCGCGATAACTTCGCGCGCTCAAGTCGTTTCCGATATTATGAGAGCCGCCCGCGATGCGGGAATTGCCCAGGGAACAGAATCGCTGACAGACCCCGGCAGCGTCGCCCGCGCAAACGTCATCATCGACACAAACGCCGCTATGGCGGCAGGTTACGCAAGAGCACAGGAATCCAACACCCTTGGCGCCCGTCTCGCTTTTCCGGCGCAGGAACTGGTTCGGATTGAAGAACGAGTGAAACCTAGAGACTGGCGGACTAAGTGGGTTGGCAAAGGAGGCAAGCTGTATCAAGGACGCATGATTGCATTAAAAGAGGATCCGATATGGATTGCAATATCGAGGTTTAAACAACCCTACCCGCCGTTTGATTTTAATTCCGGCATGGGACTCGATGATGTTTCCTATGACGAGGCTGTCAAGCTTGGCGTTATGGAAGAAGATTATCAACCCCCGGATAAATCACCCTTAAAAGCCTTTAATGAAAGTCTTGAAGCCGACTTGAAGTTCAAAACAAACCGCAAACTCTTTGATGACTTACATCGGATCTTTGGAGACCAGATTCGACACGAAGGCGGTACAATTCATTGGCGGCATGATGCAATAAAAGAAGCCTTTATTTCTCGCAAACCGTTTACAATGGATATTGGCGAAGCAAGTCCAAAGCTAATGTCTTTACTACCGAATGAACATCTTCAAAAACAGGTGTCAGGCAAGCAATTTGTATTAAATGAAGAGTGGCTTAATAAGAAGCGCTCAAACGGCAAAGACCACCGATCTCATTTTATCCCACTGGAAGACGACGATCGCAACATCCCTCTTGAGATTTCCGATCTTGAGTTAATACCCGCCATCTACCATGAACCCGACTATGTAGAACCCGGAGGAACGGATGATACTTTTGTATGCGTTATGGCTGATGGGAACGGGGATTTTTACAGACTTGTTCTTGATGCAAAAAAGAAGATTCGCGTAAAGTCTTTTTACAAACGGAAATTCAGTATTGAAGAAGGCGGAAACGACAAAAAATAATTCCAGATTTGCCGACAGATTTGTGATACCGAACCTCAATGTCGGTCGCGCCTCCGAGGGATTTCTGGAATGCCCGAAATTATACCACTTTCCCAACCTAAAAAGCAACCGCAAATGGCAACCTCCATCAACTTCGATTTACAGGCCTTTGAAGCCTCTCATGAAGAGGCGAAAAAAGTCTATTATAAACTTGACGAATACACATCCCGAAAGACCTTGATTGAAGCAGGAAGTAAAGGTCTTTTGAACGCTCTTTTAAAGCACTTTGCAATGCGCGAAAAAGAGCCGCGAAAAAGCTCTGGGTTTCCGTGCTTCGGCCTGCAATATCCGAAACGGTATTTTTGGCGAGGAACTCGAGGTCTTTCAGTCGCTGAAAACACCCGAATAACACTCTCATCTCCCTCAAGAATGGAAGGTCAGGTATCGGTCAATTCGCCCGCCTTAGCCCATAAACTTTCTACCAATCCGCCGGAGATAAAACCTAAAGGCGGCAGACGCTATCTTGCCATCCCTGCAAGTCCTATCGCCTCCGCTTGGGACGGGATGCCGCGAGACTTCCCAGGCGGCTTGCGCTTCGCCTTTTCTTTAACCCCCGACGGTCACTGGCTCCCCTCGCTGATCGCAGCCGCCAACTATAAAAAACGCCTCAAGGACGGCAGCGAGAGAAAGGGTTTCACCAAGGAAGGTTCTATTAGGGGCGCTAATGCTGGTGCAAACGATGTCGCTTACTGGCTTGTTCATAAAGTCAAGACCAGCCACGATCCAAACGCCATGCCGACAAGAAGCGCCCTACACGATGCAGCGACCGCCGCAGTTAGAGCCGCCGTCCGCAAACTGCTCACCCGATGACACTTTTGGCCGCCAGCTGCCTGACCGGGTGTCCTGATTAACCGTCTCCTCGCCAGATTGCTGGTGGCCAATTCTTCAACCTCCTGCAAAATAGAAATCAATCGCCGTTAAACGAAACAAAAAAATGCGCTTTAAGAGCGCCTAATTAAATTTCCCATATCAATTTGAAATCGGCTAAAATCCGCCGCAAATTTCCCAACACCCCGGACGCGGGCTTTTTTATCCCCGAACCGGATCGCACCCCCGCCAATTCGGGCTAATCCGCCCTAAATCCACCTTTTTCCCATTTCCCACCATCGCCCATACTGTATTTTCGCGCTTCCCCGATCCAAAGGCGATGATCGACGAACTGCACGCGATGGGGTACAAGGTGATGCTTTGGATGTGTCCGTATGTCGGAATGGATCTCCCTGCGTTCAGGCGCATCGCCTGGGGCCGGAATCCTGACGATGTACGAGGATATCCGATGAAGGGCGGTTTTCTGAATGAGCCTTCGCCGCGTGCGCCGGGAGAAGGGGAATATGAGATAAAGGAACGTCCGAAATCATGCGGATGGTGGAACGGATATTCGGCATTTCTCGACTTCTCGCATCCTAACGCGAACGCGTGGTTTACGGAAACCCTTGACGGACTTGTGCGCGACTTCGGTGTGGACGGCTTCAAGCTTGACGGCGCGGATCTCGGGGCTTACGATCTTTCAGACCGCAAGGCCCATGATCCGGAATCGACGAGCGGCTCTCTGAACAATGGCTACTGCGATTATGCGGTGAAATATCCGTTCTGCGAAATCCGCAACACATGGCGCTTTCAGCTCAAGCCCGTTGTTGTGCGTCTTCACGACAAGATGCACGAATGGAGCGCGCTCGACAGAATCGTCGCCGATATGATCGCGGCGGGACTTCTCGGCCATC
>JAFXEA010000586.1 GCA_017521065.1 Kiritimatiellia bacterium
CCTTCCGCCACTCTCACCGCTCAATATTGCTACCTTGCGGATCCCGTTCGACTTGCATGCCTAATCCACGCTACCAGCGTTCGTTCTGAGCCAGAATCAAACTCTCAGAAAAAGAATTTGTTCAAATTGTTGAAACCCCTCGCGGGGTTTCGGGCATCACAACAAGCATATCTGTTCATTGTGTTCCGCGTCCCTTCCGAAGGTTCCCATCTGCGGGAACCGCGGGATCGCGTTCTTTAGCACCATTCGCTTCTCAAAGATCAATCGTCGCGCTCCGTCCGGCGTCGCCTTAAGTGGCGCAACGGGTGAATAAGATATCAAAAGGCACTTTTTAATGCAAGCGGTTTTTTGATATTTTTTTCATGTTTTTTCAATGGCCATAAAACCCCTTGTTTTTCGGAGTTATTTGAGCGGAAAGTTAGCGTTGGCAAATACGGTTTTTCGCGCAGACGTGTCATGGGACATGAAAAACCCCGGTTTTCAAGCCGAACCCGGGGTTTTCCACAATACGAAACAAGGCCTCACCGGGCATCCGAAAGGCGTACGATTTCACGTGCAAGCCTCTCTCGATGGCGTTCCATGTGAATTGGATCGATCGAAAACTCCGTCGGAGAGGCGCTGACCTCCGGCGGAACCTTCAGGAGAGGATTATCTGGATCCAGCTTCTTTAGAATGGCAAAGTATTCGAAATCCTCAATACCGTCACGGACGTATTCAAGGCGGATCGTCTCCACCGGACGCTCAATTACAGGTCCGACCTCCCTGCCTTCATCGAATGCCGCGCATGCATCCGGCGGCGGATAGAAGAACCTCCCGTCACCGTTGGAATTCCCCACGCCAGGATAGCGAGGACTCCATGCAGTCGTATCGAGATAGGGGTTCTGCGGACGGTTCCGGTCGGGATAGGCGAGAGCGCTCGTCCACCAGGTTGTGTTCCAGATGAGAATGCCTTCTATATTCTCACGCCAACTCTGCCACAGCCACACGCGCAGATCCACACCCGGATGGTCGATGAAAAGCGACGGATACGGCGGTTTCGGGTACATGCATACGTACCACCAGAACCTGTCACCTGCAGCACGACGCTCCGCAGATCCCGGCACGTGAAGGTCACGCGCTATGGGACACCAAATGTTCGGACCACCAACAAGCGTCTCACGCACCGGTGCCGTTAACAGTCGATCGAGACCAGGCGCATATTTTGCGACAAGGGAGAGAGCTGCCTTCACGTACTTATCCGCCGAAAGACGCGGTTCGTCATAGCAGTACACGTACGCGTCCTTCAGCCATCCCTTTTCGCGCAGATGCGACTCCACCGCCTTGAGGTACTTTGCGATATGCTTCTCGTAATCCGGATGAGAACTCTTCATACCAAGCCCCGGTACGCTTCCCGGATAGCTGCTCGCCTCATTACCTCCGCCGAGGCCGAGCGATGAAATACGGAAATCAGTAAATCCGTACTTCGCCCGCGCCTTCTCCATTGCAGCATCCCACTCTGTCCAGTCGATAACAGGCTCACCATTTTTCCATGCAGTCTTCCACTTCATCCCCGGAGCATAATCATAGGGCGAGATGTGATGCGCAGAAAGTGAATCAAAATAGTATCCATACACCTTCTCCTTGTCGGCGCGGCTTTTCAAACGATGATACTTGTCAATATAGGCAGTGCCCATCCCGAACGCCGTGCGAATCGTCATTCTGTCAGGCATCTCAAATCCGTATACCTCCACCTCTAAAGGCACAGAAGACACGGTCGAGCCGCCGTTCTTGCGTTCAGCTGATACTGTCAGCATTCCCTTGTAGATACCAGGTGGCGTACCTTTGGGAATCTTCACGCGGATCCAATACGGAACGTTCTCGCCAACCTTCAGTTCCTGCGGCGTGAAGGATGTGGCCTTTGTATCCTGAGGTAGAAGAGTGTCAGGCCAGTCGTCCGCACAGCCCACAACATCCTTGACCCGGACAACCGGAACATATCCAACCCGGAATATCTCCACAGCGGAAGCAGGGAGCGTCGCCGCCGTGCGCAGACCGAACCACTTGCCAAGACGCAACCCGCTGCACGAAACCCGCGCCGACGCCAGATCGACCGTTGGACGGAGCAAGACCTGAACAGCCTCTGCCTCGTTCGCTGCCGCCGCAACGCGCACGGCATTCGTTTTTGCGGATGGCAGCGGATGAGCTTTGGGCACCTTCCATCCCGAAAGCGCAGTCCATGCAGCAAAAGGCGCGTCCTTTACATCAAGAACGGCACCATATCCAGTCGCATAGAAACTGGGAGCATCAACCTGCGCGAAGACCTCGCCAGTCTCTTCCTCCAGATATTTTGTGCGTCCCACAAGATAGACCGGCTCACCATCTATCTCCGCATCAAAGGAATACCCTTGGAACCTCAACCATCCGTTTGGAACCACACTGAACCGGACAAACACCTGAGGCGATGCAAGCACATCAGAAGGAATGCCGACCTTCACGCCAGAAGAAGACATATCCTTCAAGTCTGCAAGAAGTTTCCAGACATTCCCGTCCGCACTGACTTCAACTTTCGCACCGCCTTTCACTCCAGACGCAGAAAACATCGCCGAAGCCGAACGCCACCTGCGTCCCGCAAGTTC
>JAFXEA010000587.1 GCA_017521065.1 Kiritimatiellia bacterium
ATGCGTCAATACTACAAGGTGCCGTATTACACGAATTCGCCGTGCTGGTTCGCGTCCGAGATGGGCTATCACGGCATGCCGGACCGTGCGCTGCTTGAAAAAGTCATGTCCGAGGAATGCGTATATCCATGGAAAGGCACACCTGCAAAATTCGAAAAGGATCACCTGAAGCTTGAATGGAACGATGAATGGCTGCTGAGGGCATCCAACCCGCTCATGAGGCGCAACAATTCGCTGGTGCGCAGAAACAACCTGATGACAAATCAGGTGCGCATCATGTTCGGCGGGGTGGATACTGATCTCGATACCTTCATTGCGCAGTCGCAGACCATTCAGGCGGAGGCGATGAAGACGTTCTGCGAACTGTTCCGTTCCCGCAAGTTCACTCGCTTCAACGGCCTCATCTGGTGGAACGTCCGCGACGGTTGGCCACAGCTCTCGGATGCGGTGGTGGACTATTATGGCGGGAAAAAGCCGGCCTATTACGCATTGAAGTCCGTACAGCAGGATCAGCTCGCAATGTTGCGTGACGACCATAGCGCATGGGCGGTAAATGACACCTTGCGTCCGATCAAGGGACACGTTACGTATCGCGACAAGGCCTCAGGAAATGTGCTCCTTGATCGAGACTATGAAGTGGCGGCCAATTCAAAAACGTGTCTTGGCAACGTTCCGTTCTCGGGGCAGGGTCTTATCGAGATTGAGTATCGTGTCGACGGAAAAGACTATAGAAATCACTTCCTTTATGGAGAGCCGCCTTTCAAATGGATCGAGGTGAAGGAGTGGATGAAGGATACAGCCCTCTGGAACAATTGATTTCAAGGTCATTTGGTTGTTCGAATAGTGTAGTTGTATCCTCTTATGATTCCGTTTGCGGAGTAAAATGGTATAATACGCGGCAAAGGAACTGAAGAATGGCAGTAGATAGATTAGACAGAGTGGATTCTCTCCTGAAGCGGGTGATAGGGGATGCGATGTTCCGCATCATGCAGACGGATTCTGTGGGCGCGGGGCTCATAACCGTGACCGGGGTGCGCTGCGCAAAGAACCTCCGCAACGCAACCGTGAAGGTGAGCGTGTTTGGTGAGTCTGAGGTGCAGAAGCGTGCGCTTTCCCATCTCATCCACCACACGCATGAGTTTGAGAAGGCAATCAACCGTGAGGTGCGGATGAAGTTCACTCCGCAGCTGCGGTTCGAGCTCGACCATTCCATCGAGAAGGGTGATGCCGTTCTCGCCATCCTTGACAAGCTTCCGGGTGTGGAAAATGGCGAACCTAGCTAACATAGCAATGCTCGCAGAGCTTGACGGAGCGATTCTCGTCGATAAGCCAGTCGGAATCTCCGCACATGATGTTATGAAGGCGGTGAAGTCCACATTCAACCTTGTGAAAGTGGGGCATGGCGGTACGCTTGACGCGACAGCGACAGGGCTGTTCATCTTGCTTCTTGGTGACGCAACGCGTTTCTCCAACGATCTTATGTGCGCCGACAGGTCGTATTCCGTGACGCTCGCCCTCGGACGCGAGACCGATACCGGGGACCGCGCCGGAAATACTGTTGCGGAGAAGAATTGCGCCGATGTGACGCGCGAACGGCTTGATGCCGCGCTGAAAGAGCTTCGCGGCGACATCTACCAGTCTCCGCCTGAGTTCTCCGCAGTGAAGATCCCCGGCAGGACGGGATATGAGATTGTGCGTACAGCCGAGGGTGACGAGCTACGTGAAAAGCTTGTGCATGTGTACAGGTATGAGGTTGCGGAATTCGCACCTCCGAAGCTTTCGTTTTCGATGAAGGTGGCGAAAGGCGTGTCGGTACGTTCGTTGGCGCGAGATCTGGGCCGTGAACTTGGCTGCGGCGCGTATCTCGAGGATTGCCGTCTTACGGCGAGCGGCATCCATTCCGTTGAAGATGCGGTTCCGTTCATGAAGCTTATGGAAATGCATCCTGCGGATTTCGCGACGCGACTCATCCCCAAGAACAGGATACTTGCCCATTGACCGTTTCTAGCAAAGCCAGTAACGGAAAAATGGTAGGGTCGTGCGTTCTCGCACGACCGCAACTGTCTTTGAGTCACTATTGTGCGGCAATGGATGAACTATGGTATAATTAAGGTTTCATTTCAAGGAAGTAGGCAAATATGGCGGAAAAAAGGAAGATTGTAGTAACAAGCGCGCTCCCCTATGCGAACGGGGATATCCATCTCGGTCATCTGGTGGAGTATCTGCAGACCGATTTCTGGGCGCGTTTCCAGAAGCTTCGTGGACATGAGTGCGTGTATGTCTGTGCGGATGACACCCACGGCACCCCCATCAAGATCCGTGCGCGCAAGGAAGGCATCACCCCCGAGGAGCTCATCGCCCGCAGCCACGCCGAGCATCTGCGTGACTTCACCGATTTTCAGGTTGCGTTCGACAACTACCATTCCACCAACGCACCGGAGAACAAGGTTCTCTCCGAGCGCATATATGCCGCGATGGAGAAGTCCGGCGCGGTCACGAGCAAGACGTCTCCTCAGCTCTACTGCGAAAAGTGCCAGATGTTCCTGCCCGACCGCTTCGTGAAGGGCGAGTGCCCGAAGTGCGGTGCCGCCGGACAGTACGGTGACAGCTGCGACAAGTGCGGCGCGACATACGGCGCGGAGGAGTTGGGTCATCCCGTCTGCACGACGTGCGGCGCGACACCGGTCGTCCGTGACTCAGAGCATCTCTACTTCGAGCTTGAGCCGCAGCATGAATATCTTGAGAAGTGGATTCCCGGACACACCACGAGCGATGTGTCCAACAAGCTTCTCGAATGGTTCAAGGAGCCGCTGCGCGGCTGGTGCATCTCCCGCGACGCTCCGTATTTCGGATTCGAGATTCCGGGTCATCCGAACAAGTTCTTCTACGTGTGGGTGGATGCTCCCATCGGATATATCGCATCTCTCAAGAACTGGTGCGAAAAGAACGGCAAGAACATCGAGGACTACTGGCCGAGCGACGGTACGGACGGCGATGTCGAGCTCTACCATTTCATCGGTAAGGACATCATCCGCTTCCACTGCCTGTTCTGGCCCGGCATGCTCCACACCGCCGGCTTCAAGGGCCCCGACAAGGTTTTCGTGCATGGCTTCCTCACCGTCAACGGCGAGAAGATGTCCAAGTCAAAGGGGACGTTCGTGAACGCCCGCACGTACCTCAACCATCTGCCGCCTGAGGCGTTGCGCTACTACTACGCGGCGAAGCTTGGCGGCACTACGGACGACATGGATCTCAACCTTTCAGATTTCGTCCAGCGAGTCAATTCGGATCTTGTCGGCAAGATCACCAACATCGCCTCCCGTGGCGGACAGATGCTGCAGAAGAAGCTTGAAGGACGTCTCGGAGCGATGGACGACGAAGGTCTCGCCCTCATCGCCAAGTGCCGAGAGGCGTCTGAGACGATTGCGAAGCACTATGAGGACCGTCGCTTCAACATGGCTGTCGTCGAGATATGCCGTCTCGCCGACGCCGCGAACGAGTACTTCGACCGTCGCGAACCGTGGAAGACGGTCAAGACGGACGCCGAAGCCACGCGTGTGACGCTGACGGCTGCGCTCAATGCGTTCCGCATCATTGCAATCTATCTCAAGCCCATTCTCCCCGCCTATGCGGACAAGGCAATGAAGCTCTTCGGCGAAACGGAGTGGACGTGGGATTCAATCAATGCCGCCCGCGAGAACTGTGCGCTTGGCGAGTACGAATATCTTGCAAGCCGCATCGACGGAAAGCAGGTGGAGGCGATGATCGCCGCCGCCACGATCAATCCCGGCGATTCCGGAGAAGTCTCCCATGAGTCGCGCGCCAGCAAGAACAAGGCGAAGGTTGAAGCTGCGCCTGCCGCTGCTGTGGAGGTCCCCGCCCTCAAGCCGGAGATTGCGTTCGGCGATTTTGAGAAGGTGGATCTGCGCATCGGCAAGGTAATCTCCTGCGAGACGGTGCCGAAAAGCTCCAAGCTTCTCAAGTTCGAGCTTGATGCCGGTTCTCTGGGCAAGCGTACCATCTTCAGCGGCATACGCGGTTCATACGCGGATCCCGCCGCGCTTGTCGGCAAGGAGGTGCTGTTTGTTGCGAACCTCGCTCCACGCAAGATGAGCGTTGGAGTGTCCGAAGGCATGATTCTCTATGCCGGTGAGCCTGGCGTGAACGGCGGCATCCTTGAGCCGCTCGATTCCGTTCCCGCAGGTACCCCTGCAACGTAACAGCAAAAACAAAACAGAAAGATGTTCCCGATGAGGATGTTTTTGAAGATTGTGGCGCACGTGGCTTTTGCCGTGTGCGCTTTTGTCATGCCGTCTGTTGCGGCAGAGTCTCCTGCATTCGTGAAGGCCGTCCCGGTATGGCCGAAAGGACAGGAAAAGACCATGAACCTTTTCTATGGGTTCAGGGCATCTTTTGATGCGGAGAATGGCGCGAAGATGCTGTTGCGTCTCACCGGATGCAGCGACTACCGCATAACGCTCAACGGGCGGCATGTCGGTTGGGGCCCTGCCCGTACCACGCGCGGCTACTTCCGCGTGGATGAGTTGCCGCTCACCGTCAGACAGGGCCGGAATACGGTTGCGATTGAGATTGCCGGCTACAACTGCATGAGCTTTTATCATATGAACCAGCCTTCATTCCTGCAGGCGGAGATACTGCATGGAGA
>JAFXEA010000588.1 GCA_017521065.1 Kiritimatiellia bacterium
GCTGAAACGGCAATTGAGGTTCCCGGACGGTATGCGGAAAAGCCGGACGGTTGCGCTGAGATTGAATTGCGCGATTGGAAATTTGCCAAGGACGATGATGCGCTTGGAAAGGATCCGAACGCTATAGGCAAACTCGCATGGAAGACGGTGAAAGTTCCTCATGATTGGGCGATTGAAGGGCCTTTCAATCCTTTAGGTGATGGCGGAACCGGCAAGTTGCCGTGGAAGGGTGCGGGATGGTATTCCACCGTGTTGCCGGCCTCATTTTCCGGATACATTGTTTTTGAGGGCGTTATGGCCCGTTCGCGCGCCTTTTTAGACGGCGTTGAGGTCGGCGGTTCAGATTACGGGTATATGGGCTATTTTTTCCGCGTTGAAAAATCTGCGCATGAACGCACGCTCCTAGTGCGTGTGGATACGTTTGCCCACAAAAGCCGCTGGTATCCCGGTGCGGGCATCTATCGGCCGGTCCGGGCGATTCGCTTCGAGGGCGAAACGGTAGTGCCGGATTCGGTTAGGATTGTCACGAAGGAGCTTACGCCGGAAAGAGCGGTGGCGGAGGTTGCCTTCGACACTAATTTGAGCAGGGGGCATTCGTTTTGTATAACGGTTGACAAGCCGCGTCTATGGGATGTTGACGACCCTCATCTTTATTCTGTGACTGTTTTGGGGCGTAAACTCAAATTCGGTTTTAGAAATGCTCAGTTCACGGTTGACAAGGGTTTTTGGCTTAACGGGCGGAGGGTTGAAATCCGCGGCGCATGCCTTCATTCGGATCTCGGTATTCTCGGCATGGAATTCAATGTGTCGGCGGCCCGTAGGCAGCTACGCATATTGAAGGAGGCGGGGTTCAATGCGGTGCGTACGGCGCACAATTGTCCGGCGCCCGGGCTTTTGGATTTGTGCGATGAGATGGGGATGCTCGTTTGGAATGAGTGTTTTGATAAATGGGATGCGTTGTCGGGAAGAATGCCGAGCCAGAATCTTGAGGAGTACGTTTCCAAGTATTTGCGGAGATTCGTCAGG
The DNA here is from genome assembly GCA_017521065.1 of Kiritimatiellia bacterium. GTDB lineage: Bacteria > Verrucomicrobiota > Kiritimatiellia > RFP12 > UBA1067 > UBA1731. The sequence goes on from JAFXEA010000588.1 coordinate 1,027, forward strand.
CGAGATCGTCTTCATCCTTGTGTGGTGATATGGTCCATGGGGAATGAAATCGGTCATAACACCGGTGAAAAACAAGATGGGACCACGCGCGAGCGTTGCAGGCTTTTTCGCCAGGTAATCCGCGAGGAGGATGCGACCCGCCCGGTCGGAATCGCATCGTGTGAGTTTTATGAAACGATGATTAAGGAAGGCGATTATGACGATCTTGATGTTGTCGGCTACAATTACATGGGCCGCTATGCATTCTATCGCCAGGGGCGTAAAAACATTCCGGTTGTAGAATCGGAGTCGGCGTCGTGTGTTGCGCTGCAGGGTTTTTATCTCGATGAATGGCCTACTAACAAGTTCCACTGGTCGATTGCGACTCGCGAGGTTGATGCCAGCGGGCGGTGCGGCCCGGGTTGGGGTGATCCGCCGGATATGGATTTTGTCCGTATGGAGCGTGATGCATACTGTGCAGGACAGTTTGTATGGACGGGGATGGATTACCTTGGAGAGAATTGGCCCGTGTGCGTTGAAGAGAAAACTTTTGCCTCTGCCGACGGCAGCCCTTTGGCATTGGAGAAGACGGCAAGAAGTTCTTATTTCGGGATTTGCGATTTGTTGGGTTTGCCCAAGGAGCAATATTGGAATTACCGCGCGCAATGGAAAAAGGATGTCAATACATTGGTGATTTCACCGACCCATTGGACTTTCCCTGGACGGGAGGGCAAGCGCCGTCCGGTGCAGGTTTATTCAAATGCTGATACGGTTGAGCTGTTTATCAACGGCAGAAGTCTCGGCCGCAGGACTAAGAATTCTAACGCGCGGCAATATATGACCAAGGGCGATAAACGGCCCGAGTGGGCCAAATTCTGGGGTGATGAATGTCAAGATCCCGAAGGCTATTATGAAGTTCTCGGGCGGTATCGTTTAATGTGGCCCGATGTTGTATATGAGCCGGGAGAAATTGTCGCGGTTGCCTACGGCAAGGACGGCAAGGAGGTTGCGGTTCAGAGGTTATGCACGGCGGGTGAAGCGGTAAGGTTGCATTTGGAGCCGGAATCAGATACGCTGCCTGCTGACGGTGATGAACTTGTTTTTGTAAAAGTGACGGCGCAGGATGCGAAGGGGACGCTTGTTCCCGGTGCGATGAACCTGGTTGAATTCTCTGTCGCCGGTCCTGGCGAGATTGTTTCAGTCGGCAATGCCGATCCGGTGGGGCATCGTTCCTTCAAGGATGTTTCGGCGCACAACCTTCACTATGGCGTCGCCGGTCTCTTCATTCGGCGCACCGGGCCCGGCGAGGTCGCGCTCGGCGCATCCGCGGGCGGCTTGAAGCCCGCATCTGTGAAAATGCGTTAATGAGATACCCTGTTGGCTCCGACCCGTACTTCTACACATACTGGTGATTCCCCTCCGCGGAGGGGATTGAAGTATCCCCGGAATCTGATATGGAGGTATCCCCGGAATCTGATATGATATAACCATCAAATCAATAGAACAGAAAAGGATTACTTATGAATATACAAAAGTATAGGTCGTCCTCGGCGGCCATGGTGGCCGTTTTCGTAGCCATTTTCGCAGCGCCGTTTGCCGCGCAGGCGCTCGTCACCACCAACATCACGGACGGCTGGCTCAAGCAGCCGGTCGCCACGAAGGGCGTCGCCGACAAGTCCGAGGTCATCGCGCCGAAGGAGGAGCCGGACGCCTGGAAGGAGGGCGGCCGGCTCGCCGGCAAGCCCGACCGCGCCAAGGGTGAGCCCGGCGGCAACAACGAGAAGGCTGCCTATGCATGCTGGTTCAGGCGTACGCTCGACGTGCCCGCCGCGTGGCGGGGTCTCTCCGTCCGCTACGAGCAGCAGCTCAACTGGTGCGACGCGGTCGTCTTCGTGAACGGGAAGAAGGCCGGCGTGGCGCTGCACCCGGACGGCGCGGTCGAGCTCGCTCCGTTCCTCGACTTCGGAAAACCGAACGAGATCAGGATATTCGTCACGAACCGCGGCTACGGCACCGGCGAGCCGGGGATCGTCTACGCCGGGCGCGA
>JAFXEA010000589.1 GCA_017521065.1 Kiritimatiellia bacterium
ATTCCGCCATCACCTCGCGGACGGCCGGAATGCCGGCGTTCGGGCAGTATCCGAGCCCGAGCGGCTTAACGGCGTCGGCGGCAATCGCCTCAAGCGCCTCCTTCGTGGCTGCGGGCGGCGGAACGTCAGGGTTGCCGAGGGAGAAGTCGCAGACCGCGTCGGCGCCATAGCGCATCTTGAGCTCGAGCCCCTTCTCGAACATCTTGCGAATCCACGAGGAACCCTCCATCGATTTCTGAATCTGTGCTGTGATAAGCTGCATGGTATCGTTCACCTTCATTGAAATTAATTTCCCGTATTTTACCACAAAGCGCCTGCGCATACAAAAAAAGACAGGCGCAAGGCCTGTCTTCTTCATTCGTAAAGAGGCTTGGTGAAAAGGCCTCCTCCGTTACACTCACATCTCCGCCATGCGGCGACGCGAACGGGCGCGGATACGGGCGCGTGCAGATTTCTTGCGAGCCTTCACGCACGGCTTCTCGAAGTAGCGCGTTTCGCGCAACGTCTTGATCAGACCCTCCTTGTCGAGAATCTTCTTCAGCCTCTTGAGTCCGCGTTCAACGGATTCACCCTTCTTCAGCTTAAGCTGGATTGCCATTCCTCTTCACCTCCCTTCAGGACTTTTCTCTTTCCGTAAAAGAAAGATCCGGGGAACCCAATAGGCCCCCCGAATTTTTTGCCCTAAATTTACTTGGCGATGACGCGAGCCATCTCGAGAACCTTGTTCGAGTAGCCCCACTCGTTATCGTACCAGGAGCAGACCTTGACGAAGGTGCCGTCGAGCTGGATACCAGCCTTGACGTCGAAGATCGACGTACGGGCATCGCCGCGGAAGTCGGTGGATACGACCGCTTCATCCGTGTAACCGAGAATGCCCTTGAGCTCGCCCTCGGAAGCTTCCTTCATCGCAGCGCAGATTTCCTCGTAGGTCGCTTCCTTGTTGAGCTCGACCGTGAGGTCGACGAAGGAGACGTCGGACGTAGGAACGCGCACGGACATGCCCGTGAGCATGCCGTTGAGCTCAGGAAGAACCTTGCCCACTGCCTTGGCAGCACCCGTGGAGGACGGAATCATGTTCTCGAGGATGCCACGGCCGCCGCGCCAATCCTTCTTGGAAGGACCGTCAACCGTCTTCTGGGTAGCGGTTGCAGCGTGGATCGTGGTCATGAGACCGCGCTTGATGCCGAACTTGTCGTTGAGGACCTTGGAGATCGGAGCAAGGCAGTTCGTGGTGCAGGAAGCGTTGGAGATGATGTCCTGACCGGCGTAGGTCTTGTCGTTCACGCCATAGACGAACATCGGGGTCGCGTCCTTGGAAGGAGCGGACATGATGACCTTCTTCGCACCGGCCGTGATGTGAGCGCGAGCCTTCTCGTCCGTAAGGAAGAGGCCCGTGGACTCGACGACGATCTCAGCACCGACATCGCCCCAAGCGAGAGCAGCCGGATCCTTCTCAGCCGTGAGACGGATCTTCTTGCCGTCAACAACGAGATTGTTGCCGTCGACCGCGATGTCGTGCTTGAAGATGCCGTGAACGGAGTCATACTTCAGCATGTATGCGAGGTAATCAGGCTCGAGAAGATCGTTGATACCGACCACTTCGATGTCCTGAGCGAAGTTTTCAACCGCCGCGCGGAAAACCATGCGGCCGATACGGCCAAAGCCGTTAATGCCAACCTTGATAGCCATTTTTACACCTTTTCTTTCTTGATTACCCCTTTGGGAACCTTCCCAAACGGAAAAACGGGCGCAAAGTATAGACGAAACCGACCCAAAAGTCAAGAGCCGCAACGCATATTCGATAGAAATGTTGCGATTTGCCGATTGCATTCATGCATGACGGGAAATATCGCAAGCAAATCGCCAAACGGCACGAAAAGTTTTGCTTGCCTTTAAGGGTGCGTTTATGGGATAATGTACGGCTGATTGCAATAATTTCGCTTTCAACCAAAAAGGAGTAATAAATAATGGCCAAGAAGATCATGGTCGACGGCAACACAGCCGCGGCCCAAATCGCCTTCGCGTGTTCCGAAGTGGCGGCGATCTATCCGATCACCCCGTCTTCGCCGATGGCGGAAACCTGCGATGAGCTCGCCGCTCACGCAAAGAAGAACATATGGGGCTCGATTCCTAGCGTGGTCGAGATGGAATCCGAAGGCGGCGCGGCCGGTGCGGTCCATGGTGCGCTCACCACGGGTTCGCTTACGACGACCTTTACGGCGTCGCAGGGCCTCCTCCTCATGATCCCCAACATGTACAAGATCGCCGGTGAGCTCACGCCTTCCGTGTTCCACGTCTCCGCGCGCTCCCTCGCATGCCAGGGCCTCTGCATTTTCGGCGACCACAGCGACGTGATGGCCTGCCGTCAGACCGGTATCGCGATGCTCTGCTCCAACTCGGTGCAGGAGTCCCACGATATGGCGATGATCGCCCATGCCGCCACGCTTGAAGCGAAGGTTCCGTTCCTCCACTTCTTCGACGGCTTCCGTACCTCCCACGAAGTGCAGAAGATCGATGAGATCGGCTACGACGTTATCCGCAAGATGATCAACGACGATTACGTCGCCGACTTCCGCCGCCGCGCTCTCGATCCCGAGCATCCTACGATGCGCGGTACCGCTCAGAACCCCGACGTTTACTTCCAGGGCCGCGAATCCAGCAACAAGTACTATGAGGCCACCCCGGCTATCGTTCAGAAGTACATGGATATGCTCAAGGAACTCACCGGCCGCGCGTACAAGCTTTACGACTATGTCGGTGCCGCCGATGCCGAGTACGTCGTCGTCGCGATGGGTTCGGGCTGCGATACGCTCCACGAAACCGTTGACGCTCTCGTCAAGGAAGGCAAGAAGGTCGGCCTTTTGAAGGTGCACCTCTACCGTCCGTTCTCGATGAAGGACTTCGTCAAGGCGATTCCCGCCACGGTCAAGTGCATCACTGTTCTCGACCGCACGAAAGAACCCGGCTCCAACGATCCGCTCTATCTCGACGTTACGGCGGCAATCGGTGAAGGCCTCCAGGAAGGCGTCATCTCCTTCAAGTATCCCAAGGTGCTCGCCGGCCGCTACGGTCTGGGTTCCAAGGATTTCACTCCGCAGATCTGC
>JAFXEA010000590.1 GCA_017521065.1 Kiritimatiellia bacterium
CTCCGCAACCAGGTGAATGTGATCGAGGTCACGTCCCGTCGTCGCTGAAGCGGAACGGAAGGGGTCGTTCATGAAGGTGTTCGTCACTGCGATGGATTGCGAGGCGGAGACTGTTGTCCGCAATCTTGCAGATGTCAGGGAAGCGCGGATTTTCGGTCGCAGGGTCGTATTCGGGACAATTGGCGGCGAGGAGACGGTTGTCGTCGTTTCCGGTGTCGGCAAGGCGAACGCCGCCGCAGGAACCCAGTTGGCGATAGGAAGCCTTTCCGCGGATGCGATAATCAACGTCGGCGTCGCCGGTGGGCTTGACCCCGCTCTTTCTGTTGGTGCAGTCTATCGGGCATCAAAGGCGGTTGAATATGATTTCGACCTTTCAAAGGTCAACGGTACGTCCGTAGGAACGCCGAACGAGTGCGACACACCGTTCTTTGAACTTGCCGCCGTTGGCGATTGGCCGGTTGCCATAGTTGCCACCGGCGATAGGTTTACCGATGACGAGAACGATTTCGACTTTCTGCGCAGCACATTTGAGGCTTCTGTCCGTGACATGGAGCTTGGCGCGATTGCGCATACGGCGTTCCATGCCGGAATTCCCGTGTTTTCGTTCAAGGCTATAACGAATGTCGTCGGACAAGGAGCCATGACTGCTCAGTACAAGGAGAACCTTCCGCGCTGTCTTGATGTGCTGACGCGCGAGGTTCCGTCTTTCTTCGCCGCAATATGAGCTCTTCGGACACCATAGCCGCAGTTGCAACGGCACCCGGAAGAGGCGGAGTTGCTGTTGTGCGCGTGAGCGGACCCGATGCGTGGGCTGTTGCGCGAAAGGTTGCAGGTCGCGAAATAGTCCCATCTGATGCTGGCAGGTTCTTTTTCAGCGAGTTCCATGATCCTTCCGGAACGGTTGTGGATAGCGGACTTGTTCTTGTGTTCAAGGCGCCTGCATCATACACCGGCGAGAATGTCATAGAGTTTCAGGGGCATGGCGGAAGCGTCGCTCCGCGTCGTGTGCTTGAGGCGTGTTTTGCCTCTGGAGCCCGCCTTGCCAGACGCGGAGAGTTCACGGAACGGGCCTTCCTCAACGGCAAGCTCGATCTTTCTGCTGCGGAGGCGGTGATTGATCTTGTAGATGCGCGTACGGATAGAGCGGCGGACGAGGCGCAGTCCCGTCTGCGAGGTGTCCTTTCCGATAGATACGAATCGCTCTACCGTGACGCCATCGAATGTTCAAGCAGGATGGAGCATCTGCTTGATGTTGATGAGAGCGAGATCCCTGACGGTACGATGGAATCGTATTCCGGTGATCTTTTGAATCTCAAAAGCCGCATCTCAAAACTGCTTTCGACGGCTCGTGAGGGCAAGATTCTCCGAGAAGGCGCGCTTGTTGTCCTGGCAGGTAGACCTAATGCCGGCAAGAGCTCGCTGATGAACGCGCTTCTCGGTGAAAACCGCGCCATAGTGTCCGATGTCGCAGGAACGACCCGCGATTCTATCGAAGAGGGTTTGGACATAGACGGCTGGCCGATACGGATTGTTGACACGGCAGGACTCCGCGCCACGGACGATGCGATAGAGGCGGAAGGGGTGGTGCGCGCCGAGGAGCTGATGGCGAAGGCCGATATCGTGGTGGCTCTTGACTGCGACATCCCTGGTGCAATCCCCGTGCATGCAAAATGCGATCTTGACCATGCGGCTCTCCATGATTCCAGTGCAATTCGCGTGTCGGCAAAGACGGGTGAAGGTCTCCAGTCCCTCAAGGATGCAATCGCCGCAAGGCTCAGGGATCTCTCCGCAAGGGCGTCGGAGGATGTGGCTGATGTGACAGCCCGTCAGACGGATCTGCTCGCAAAAGCGCTTGCCGCCCTTGAGGGGACAGACCCTGCGGATCCTGTCCTGGCAGCCAATGCGCTTCGCATCGCCGCCCAGTCGATAGGCGAAATAATCGGCAAGACGTATTCCGATGATCTCCTTGATTCGCTCTTTTCCCGTTTCTGCATCGGAAAATAGTTTCATCATCTGTAGGCGTTCGCAACATGCCTGGCCTCGATAAAGACCAGTCGCTTGATAGGCGGTTTCGCTTCTTGCCGAGAAAATCCACAGATTGATATGGTGTATAATCCATTTAGAAGTTGATATGTCATTTTGGATGGTTATGGCGGTAGATGGTACAATATGCGCATGAAAAATATCTTGAATTTTTATGTTGCAAGTGCGGTTTTCATGTGTACGGCAGCGTTTGCCGACGCATCTTTTGAGGTAGACCGTTGGCGGGTGGACTTCTCGGATGCAGACTCGCGGCTTATCTTGTCTCATGTTGATGGCTTTGCGAAGATTGATGGAAGGCTTTGCTTCATGGGGCCTTCCGCCGTAACAGGCGCCGGGGTCGGAAAGGATGGCGGTGTCGCCGGATGGAAGGTTGTCTCACCGCGTGACGGTGCTGCGCGACGTCTCGCACTTGAGGCGCCGGACGGCAATGTGAACGGCTATATTATGTTCCAGCTGGAAGGTGAAGGCGTTTCGATGCTCGTCCATCACCGAACCGCATTTGCGTACGAGGGAACACTTTCCTATGAAGCATCGATAATGTATCGGGACGATGCCTATGCCTGTTCGCTTACGCCGAAAAAGGGAGATAGGGTGCTTTCGGTGAAGAGCGGTCCTGCGGTGTCGATGAATGACGATGCACTCTATTCGCCTTCCACCGATGAGGCTCTTAGGGTCGCTGGCGGCATGATTGACGGAAAGGTTCTTTCTGCGAGGCTTGATATCGCGGACAGCTCTGCAAACGCTCTTTCGTTTAAGATTGTAAAAGGCTGGTACAAAAACCGTTGGGTTCCGTATTGGCGTCCGCTCGACCGCAAACGCGCTCCGCATGCTCCGACTGGATGGTTGAGCTGGAACACATATTTCGATACCGCAGGTTCGAAGGAGAATCTGGACGAGGCGCGTTTTGCCGCCCGGAATTTCAAACTGTTTGGGATGGAGATATGGAACATCGAATCCTGGCAGGACAATTCGCCAAGGCTTCCGGTATGCAACTTCCACAACATGAACCTTGAGACATACAAGGTGCAGTTCCCTGAGGGTATGAAGTGGCTTGCGGACGAAATCAGGAAACTTGGCTTCAAACCTGGACTTTGGATGGCTCCGTTCGGTACAGGTAACACGAATTTCTACACGGCCCACACCGACTGGTTCCTTCATGACGCATCAGGAAAGCCGATATCATGCTGGAACGGGCGTTTCACTCTTGACCCGACCGTTCCGGCTGCAAGGGAACACCTGAAGCGCATATTCGACAAGGCTTCCCATGAATGGGGCTACGAGTTCTTCAAGATAGATGGGATGTCGGGGCGCAACCACGGATATTGCGCCCACCTTTACGAAAGACCTGAAATACGCACACGTTTCAGTGATCCCTCATGTCCGAACCCGTTTGAGCTTTGCGTTAAGGCGTTTCGTGAAGGCATTGGCGAAGACCGCATCTTCCTTGCCTGTCAGGGACATTTCACTGGGGCGGAGGCGGCGTATGCCGATGCGAGCCGTACCGGCGCCGATATCGTGCATCCAAACCAGCCAGTGAAATGGGAGAATATTCTTTTGCAGTCGCGTTGCACGGTGAACCAGATATTTGCACATTCAAATGTATTCTGGTGTGATCCTGACTGCATGCTTGTCAGTCAGTCCGCACTTGAACGGGAGCAGGCTCAGGTCGAGGCGACGGTCGTCGCATTGCCCGGACAGCAGACATTCGCGGGTGACAAGCTCATGGAACTTTCGCCTGATAGGGTGAAGCTTATCCAGCAGACCCTTCCGGCGTGTCCTACGCAACCGGCGAAACTATATCCGCAGTTTGGACATCTGCCGATTTGGGATCTGCATGTGTCGCGTCCGTTCGGCGATTGGCACGTTGTCGCGCTGTTCAATTGGGGCGATGAGGCGAGGAATATCGGATTCCGCTGGGATGAGATTGGTGAAAGCGAGAAACGGCGTTTCATAGGCTGGGAGTTCTGGGGCGGACGCTTGCTTGGCGTTCTTTCAGGCCGTATGGAGTTGCCTGTGTCGCCGCGCAGTGTGCGGCTTGTCGCCCTCCAGCCCGATCTTGGCCATCCCCAGTTTCTATCCTCCGACCGACACATCACCCAGGGGGCGATTGGACTGAAGGATCATAGGTGGCAGGGCGGAAAATTGACCATAAAGGCAGAAGTGATCGGCGGCTTCCCGCAAACGCTCCGTTTTGCCGTGCCGCAAGGGTATGTATTCAAGTCTGCCACTGTTGACGGTGCACGGATCATAGCATCAGTTGAGTCGGAAGGACGTATTGTTGCGGTGACGGTCGAGTCGGCAAATACCGCAGTCAAGAC
>JAFXEA010000591.1 GCA_017521065.1 Kiritimatiellia bacterium
ATCACGCTGTGCATGGCTGACTTCACGGCGAAGGGATTTCAGTCCTATTACAAGGATATGGAGGGCATTTCCATCCCCCAGCCATTCTGCCAGAGTTTCACCCCGTTTGCGGTGGTGGTCGGCTGGCTGCTCGACCGCATTCCCGGTTTCGAGAAGTTGAACGTTGATGCGGAGGGACTCAAGAAGAAATTCGGGCTCCTTGGTGAACCGCTTTTCCTTGGCGTTGTCATCGGTTGCGGCATTGGCTGCCTCCAGTGTTCCTCTTGGAAGGCGTTTGTCGATTCCATTCCCAAGATACTCTCGCTTGGAGTGACGATGGGCGCCGTCATGGAGCTCATCCCGCGCATTACGGGTCTTTTCATCGAGGGGCTGAAACCGATCTCCGAAGCTACGCGTTCGCTCGTTGAAAGCAAGTTCTCCGGACTCAAGGGGCTTTCCATTGGCATGTCCCCCGCGCTTGTTATCGGACACCCCACGACGCTTGTCGTTTCGATTCTGCTGATTCCTGTGATTCTCTTCCTCTCCGTTGCGCTTCCAGGAAACAAGTTCCTGCCTCTCGCCTCTCTTGCGGCGATGTTCTACCTTTTTCCGTGCGTGCTTCCGATAACGAAGGGCAATGTCGCAAAGACCTTCATAGTTGGTCTCGTTGCGCTCATCTGCGGACTTTATTTCGTGACGGACATTACGCCGGCGTTCTCCAAGGCCATAGCTGCCGCAAACGTGGACGGAATCACCGTGCCTCAGGGATTTGAGGGCGGTGCCTCCATTGATTTTGCCGCCGCATTCTGGTGCTGGACTCTATTTCATCTGACAGTCACGTTCAAGTGGATCGGTGCCGCTGTTCTGGCGTTGGTCGCCGCCTCCATGTGTGCAATCAATTTCATCCGTATCCGAAGGAGCCGCTAAAATGACGTCTTTCATATTCTCGGCCTTATTTGCCGCCGTTTCCGCTTATCCATTTTGCAATGCAGAGGTCTGCCCTGAACGCAGTGATGACTTTGTTTGGGAGAACGATAAGTTCGGCATGCGGGCTTATGGTCCCCGGGACTACCACAAATGGTCGGGCTTTGACGTGTTCAACAAGTCCAACCCGTCCAACGTATGCCTGAAATGGTGTCACCGCATAGACAAAGGGAACTTCCACAAAAACCGCGGCGAAGGGATGGACAACTACGCGATCGGACCTTCTCGCGGAGTCGGCGGCATAGCGGTTTTCGGCGACGGAGAATGGAAGACGTATCCAAACTGGATTTCAAGCCGCGTACTCCATGTCGGAGAGGACTACTGCCAGTTCGAGCTTGTGTATCCGTCGTTTTCCGCCGCCGGAAAAATGACGTGCCGGATCACGCTCAAGCGCGGCGAACATTTCTTCCGCAATGACGTTTCGTTTGAGAATAAGTTTCCCAAAGGATTTTTTGCCGGACCGGGACTGGATCTCAATCCGAGGCGTGAACACGCCGGAAACCTTCTTGAGACGCCTGGAGCTGTTTCGCTTTATGAAAATCCCAAGGGCGAAAACGGTGTGGACGGCTCCACCATGACGGCCATCATTGTCTCTCCAAAGGATGCCGCCAACGTAAAGGTAATGACTGACCATACAGAAAGCAGGGTGCTTGCGTTCGACATCGACAAATTCACATATTGGGCTGGTGCAGGCTGGTCGTTGGCGGGTGAGATCGTCGATGCCGCCGCATGGCATGAAACGGTCCGAAGGTTTCAGAAGATGTGTTCGGCTGAGCCTTTGCCCGTTGCGTCGGCTTGCGGCGGGATTTCAAAGTCCGAATATTTGGATTTGATGGAGGCGGCAGTCCGGGCTTATTCAGATGAGCGGCTGGTTTCTTATTGCGCCGAGGCGGAGCGCGATGGAGTGCAGGAACATGGATTTCCGCGTCTTGCCGCAAACCTTGCGATACTTGTCGCCAACGGACGCCTTGCCGACAAACGCGAACTCGCGAAGAAGATGATGGATGTCGCGTGCCGCGATGCGAAAAAGGGCAAGATGCCGCCTAAGTCGGGAGGAAACGAATTCTCGGTGAAGGAGCTTTCAATAGCGCTTGCGGAACTTGAGAAGCGCCGTACGTACCCTGTATCGGTGACGGACTCCTGGCGGAAGGCTCTCAAGGGAGTAAAGGCCGAGAATTCCTATTCGTGGGGACGCATGAAGGTTGATCTTCCCTCCGCCCACAACTGGGTTGTGTTCGCCTGCGCCAGTGAACAATCCCGCATACGGAATGCTCTCGGCGGCAGTGCGGATTTCGTGGAAAAGTACGTCGCCGATCAGATACGCTGGTTCGATTCCTGCGGAATGTACCGCGATCCCTCCCAGCCGATCGTATACGATATAGTCACGCGGCTTCAGTTCGCCCAGATTCTCAACGACGGCTACTCGGGGCCGTCTCGCGCGAAGCTCGAATCGCTGATGGATTTGTCGGCGGATCCCCTGTTGAAGATGCTTTCCGCATGCGGCGAGATACCCTATGGCGGACGCAGCAACCAGTTCCTGCACAACAATACGTTCTATTCCGCGCTCTGCGAATGGTATGCGGTGCGCTTTGCGGGTAAGGGTGATATGGCGAAAGCGTCGGAGTTCCGCAGGGCGGCCGCTGAGTCTGTGAACGCTATGCGCGGCTGGCTGTCGGAAAGGCCTGTCAGTCATGTGAAGAATCTCTATCCTCGCGAATCCGGCAAGGGCGTATATTCCGAAAAGGCGGATATCGGATGTGAACGGTACGCCTACTTCGACAAGTACATGATCACAATGGGGTCCTGGGCGATGCTTGGCTGGTATTTTGCAGATGAGACCATACCAGCCGCAGACTATACGCCGGCGAAACCCGATGTGTTCCTTCTCTCTCCGACGTTCCATCAGGTGTTTATGAAGGCGGGAGAATATTCAGCCCAGATCGATTACTGCGCCAACGAGCGTTACGACTGCAATGGCCTCGGCCGTCTTCACCGTCGCGGTGCACCTGCGCGGCTTTGTATTTCCATTCCGTGCGTGAAGTCTCCGGGATATCGGCTGCCGGAGCCGAACGGCTCGTCGCTTGCGATACGTCCGGTCGTCGACAATACCGCGGCATGGAACATCATGCACGAAGCTAAGACCGCCGAGTACGCTTTGACGCGGTGGAGTGTTGGCAATCTAAAATGGGACTGCAAGCTCACCTCCGGCGGAATGGAGATGGTGCTTTCCGGAAAAGATAAAGTGGCCATGGATCTTCCGGCTTTTGAGTTCGACGGGCGTGAATCCACCCGCATTTCGTATGATGACTCTTCGCTTTCGATATCCTACCGAGGCTGGGTGTGCCGCTATCAGACCGACGGACGCATCGCTCCGGCCGGCTTTACCGCGCATAACCGCAACGGAAAGTATAAAGCGTTCCGCGCTTCCGGAGGGAAGAGTCTCAAGGTGCGCATAACGATTGAGAAAGAGTGATGTCCGCAAGAGTTTCAACAATAAAAAAGGAAGGAAAGATACAAGATGAAAAAACATGCAATCATGGCGTTGGCGGCGTTGCCGATCGTTCTTACGGCTTCCGCTGAAGTCAACTACAAGGTTCAGGCTGCTTCGCATCCGGATGATTTCAAGACCTTCGATACGGCGAAGATCCGCGAGCGTTTCGTGATGGAAAAGGTCATGTCGCCCGATGAGATCAACCTCACCTATACGATGTACGACCGTCTCGTGTACGGCGGCGCGATGCCGGTGAACAAGGCTCTCGATCTCGAATCATTCCTCGAACTCAAGGCGGAGAACTTCCTCGACCGTCGTGAGCTTGGCGTCATCAATGTCGGCGGATCCGGTGTTGTCACGGTTGACGGTGAGGAATATGCCCTTGATTTCAAAGAGGCGCTCTACGTCGGGTGCGGCAAGAAGAAGGTTGTGTTCAAGTCGAACGATGCCAAGAATCCCGCCAAGTTCTACATCAACTCCGCTCCCGCCTACAAGGAATACGTCACGCAGCGCATCACGAGCGATCAGAAGTGCACGAAGCCGGGATACACGATAGGCAACTACATCAAGGCTGGCTCCCTCAAGGAGTCCAACGCCCGCTGCATCAACCAGCTGATCGTCCAGAAAGTGCTTGCCAAGAAGCCAGGCGGCGGATGCTGCCAGTTGCAGGTCGGCCTTACCGAGCTTGAGGAGGGCAGCGTGTGGAACACGATGCCGCAGCATACGCACAACCGCCGCATGGAGGCGTACTTCTACTTCAACGTCCCGGCGGGACAGGCAATCTGCCACCAGATGGGCCGTCCGCAGGAGCAGCGTCTTGTGTGGCTCCAC
>JAFXEA010000592.1 GCA_017521065.1 Kiritimatiellia bacterium
GTGACATTGCAGCGGCCAAGGAGGAAATGCGCAAGATCGGTGATCGCATCGCCGAGATTGATCGCGAACTTGCCGTCGTCGAGACGGATCTTCGCGATACGCTGCTTTCGATCCCGAACCTCCCCGCGCCTGAGATTCCCACCGGCATGGATTCTGATTCCAATGTTGTCGTCCGCACCGTCGGCGAGTGGAAGGATCCCGCCTATGCGATCCCCGACCACATGACCATCGGCGAAAAGCTCGGCATATTCGATTTCCCGCGTGGCGTGAAGCTTACAGGCACGGGATTCCCGATTCTTCTCGGTCAGGGTGCGAAGCTTCAGCGTGCGCTCATCCAGTATATGCTTGATCTCCACTGCAACGAGCAGGGATATACCGAAATGCTTCCTCCGTTCGTGGTGAACTCCACGTCCATGACCGGAACCGGTCAGCTTCCGAAGTTCGCTGAGGATCTCTACCATTGCCAGATCGACGATTTCTGGCTGATTCCCACCGCCGAGGTGCCCGTCACGAACTACTACCGCGACGACATCTTCGATGGCGTGAAGCTTCCCAAGATTACGCCTGAGAATCCGGTCAAGCTCACGGCGTACACGCCCTGCTTCCGCCGCGAGGCCGGAAGCGCCGGCAAGATGACGCGTGGACTTCTCCGCGTCCATCAGTTCGACAAGGTGGAGATGGTGAATTTCGTCCATCCCGAGACATCGTTCAAACAGCTTGAGATTCTCGTCAAGGAAGCTGAGGATGTTCTCAACGGTCTCGGCCTCCACTACCGCGTGCTTCAGCTCTGCTCCGGCGATATGGGCTTTTCCGCTTCCAAGTGCTACGATCTTGAGCTTTGGGCTCCGGGCGAACAGCAGTGGCTCGAGGTTTCCTCCTGCTCCTGCTTCACGGATTATCAGGCGCGCCGTCTCAACTGCCGCTTCAAGGATGCGGACGGCAAGACGAAGCTTGTGCATACGCTCAACGGTTCCGGTGTCGCGCTTCCGCGTCTCGTCGTCGCGCTGCTCGAACAGAACCTGAACGAAGACGGTTCCGTTACCATTCCCGAGGTGCTCCGTCCCTACATGGGCGGCAAGGAAAAGCTTGAGCCGGTGAAGTAAGATGGATAAGAAACTGATTGCCGAATGCGAGGCGTACTCCAAGGAGTACATGGATTACCTTTCCGTCGCAAAGACAGAGCGCCGCGCCTATTCCCAGGCCGTGAAACTGCTTGAGAAGGCCGGTTTCAAGGATATCTCGAAGTTCAAGACGCTCAAGCTGGGCGACAAGGTGTACCGAGGCTATCACGGCAAGACCGTCATGGCGGCGATTATCGGCAAGAAGCCGATGGTCGAAGGGATTCGCGTCGTCGGCGGACACACTGATGCGCCGCGTCTCGACTTCAAGCCGAAACCGCTCTACGAGAAGGATGGCGTCGTCTATTTCGATACGCACATCTACGGTGGCATCAAGAAGTTCCAGTGGCTTGTCCTTCCGCTTGCCATCTACGGAACGATCGTCAAGAAGAACGGCGTCAAGGTTGATGTCGCCATCGGCGACAAGCCCGGCGATCCAGTGTTCATGATCTCTGATCTTCTTCCGCATCTTGCGCATGATCTTGAGCAGAAGAAGCTCAAGGAGTTCTTCCCTGCCGAGGATCTCGATGTCATTGCGTCCGTCGGCAAGAAGGAAGAGCTGCTCAAGATCATCAAGAAGGAGTTCGGCGTCGATGAGGCGGACTTCCTTTCCGCCGAACTTGAGGTGGTCCCGGCCGGAATGCCCCGCGAGGTGGGGCTTGACCGTTCGCTTATCGCGGCGTACGGACACGACGACCGCGTCTGTGCCTATGCCGGACTTTCTGCTCTTCTCAAGCTCAAGGGAACGCCCGATGTCACGGCCTCCATCGTCATGTGCGACAAGGAGGAAATCGGCTCAATGGGCGCGACCGGTATGCAGTCCAGCTTCTTCGAGAACACTGTCGCCGAGCTTCTCGTGCGTCAGGGCTCCACGATGGATATCGATGTGCGTCGCTGTCTCGAGAAGTCCACGATGCTTTCCGCTGATGTCACGGCGGCGGCGGATCCGCACTTCAAGGATGTGGATTCCACCGGAAACGAGGCGAAGCTCAAGGGTGGCCCTGCCCTCTCAAAGTACACGGGCGGAACGTCGAAGGGCGGAGCGTCCGACGCACGCGCGGAGTTTGTAGCGGTCGTGCGCAAGTTCCTCGATGATGACAAGGTTACATGGCAGATGGCCGAACTCGGCAAGATGGAGAAGGGCGGTGGCGGAACGATCTCGCAGTACATGGCGCGTTTCGGCATGGACGTGATCGATTTCGGCACTCCGCTCCTCAACATGCATGCGCCTTGGGAGCTTGCGACCAAGGAGGACTGCTACTGGACCTTCCGAGCCTACAAGGCGTACTTCGAGGCCTGATAACAAGTGCGCGGTTCTCCGCGCACTTTGTTTTAGTAAAGATTGGTGGTTGCGGTGATTAAAGAATTCAATTCAGATCTTACTGTATTGGTTGCATCTTGTGATGCATACAATGATGTCGCAAAGAATTTCATAGGCCTCTTTCGGAAATATTGGCCGGATTGTCCTTTTGAAGTAGTGTTCGTGACCGAAAAAAAAATCGCCGATGGCGAAAGCTGCTGTTTTGACCGCAATATTCTGTGCGGCGCGGGCGGGAACTGGTGCAGCCGTCTAGGGAAGGCGTTGGATGAGATCAAGACTCCATATGTGTTGATGCTGTGCGATGATTACTATTTGGAAAGCGCTGTGGATACGGATTTGTTTCTCAAGCGGCTTGCCCAGGCAAAACAGTTTGATGCCGTAAATCTGCGGTTGATTCCCAACCCTAAAACATTCCGTCAATTCAATGATGAACTTATGGAATATCCTAAATGCACGGCATATTGCATTGCTACGCAGGCGGGTATATGGAACCGTCAGTTTCTTAGGCGACTTGCGGATGGGCTGGCAAGCATCTGGGAGTTTGAAAGGTACGGGAGTTTCATGGTTGGGGACGAGAAACGCCCGCTTCTTGTTACGCCGACCAAGGAGTTTCCGTTCGTGGATGCGGTTCACAAAGGATGCTGGGAGAAGTTCGGAGTGGACGTCTGTCGCCGCAATGGGGTGGAGATTGATTTCTCCGTCCGTGGACTGCCGCCGCTCAAGGTGCGCCTATGCGAAGGGGTGAAGAAGCTGATATTTGCGATATTTCCGTGGACGCTTATCGTGCGCATCCAGAACCTTCTTGATGTCGGCATGAAGGAGAAGAAAAAATAAATCGTCATGGAGAGATCGAGGCATGAGATCTGACCTTTCATTCTATTGGCCGTTCGTGAAGCTTGGCGTCACCGACGTGTGGCGGCACAAGACGCGATCGTTTCTGACGATGCTCGGACTGGTGTTCGGCGTAGGATCGGTCATCGCCATGCTTGCCGTGGGCGAGGGCGCTAGCCAGCAGGCTCTTGAGTCCATCAAGCGTCTCGGTAGCCAGAACATCCTTGTTTCGAGCGTGAAGCCCGTCGGAGACTCCAGCAACTCCATGTTGTCGACAAAGCAAGCGTCGCTTTCCGTGTATGGGCTTCTATTCGACGATGAGCTCCGCATACGTGAAACCGTTCCGGGTGTGGCAGATACAGTGCCTGCCCGCATGGTCCGCCGCGATGCGAGATTCCACGACAGGAGCCTTGAACTGCGCGTGGTCGAGACAATGCCGACATGGTTCGAGGTCGTGAAGCGTCCTCTGCTTGCGGGACGCGTTCTCACCGTGCAGGATGAGCTTACTCGTGCGAACGTATGCGTACTCACTGAGTTCGGCGTCAGGAAGCTTCTGTCTGCAGAGAGGATGATCGGACAGCGCATCCGCATCGGCAAGGGTGTGTTCGAGGTCATCGGAATCGTCAAGAACGAGGAGGGCGGCAATACGCGTGCTCCGGATTCAGACGCTGATGCATACATCCCGATGGCAACCGGCAGCAGACTTTTCGGAATCTCTTCTTTGAAGTACGTTTCTGGTTCGCGGCAGGGGGAAAAGGTGGAGCTTTCCCAGATCATAGTCCGCATGAAATCAACTAAGGTTGTCGAGGCGGGCGCCAAGGCTGTAGAGGCGGTTCTCAAACGCTTCCACAAGAAGCCAGACTATAAGATCGACGTTCCTCTGTCGCTCCTGCGTGAGGCGGAGAGGACAAAGCGCACATACAATGTCGTGCTAGGAGCGATTGCAGGAATCTCACTCCTTGTCGGAGGCATAGGCATCATGAACATCATGCTTGCTTCCGTCACGGAGCGGACGAAGGAGATTGGAATACGCCGCGCAATCGGCGCTCGCAAGAGCCGCATAGTGCTGCAGTTCCTGATCAACACATGCGTCCTTTCCATCGGAGGCGGTGTTGTGGGATTGTTGCTTGGTGTCGCGATACCTGTGATCATTACGTTCTTTACGGGCATGCCAACCGTCATACGGGCGTATTCGATGGTTTTGGCGTTTGGAATATCGGCTGGAATCGGAATTGTGTTCGGACTTTATCCAGCCCTGCGGGCGGCATCGCTAGATCCTATTGAAGCCCTTAGACACGAATAAATATGGTATAATTCGCCCTCAATTTTGGAGCAAGATAGATGAGCGAAATAAGTTTTGAACCGCCGCGTGGCATGCGGGATTTCTATCCTGAGGACATGGCGTGGCGCAACAGAGTGTTTGATGCGTTCCGTGCCGCCGGAGAGGCCGCAGGGTTCGTTCCGTATGATGCGTGCGTCGTTGAGAGCTACGAGCTTCTCGCCCGCAAGGCCGGCGAAGAGGTCGGCGAGCAGATTTACCACTTCAACGACAAGAGTGACCGCCACCTCGCGCTTCGCGCCGAGATGACGCCTACGCTAGCCCGCATGGTTGCGGCTCGTCAGCATGAGCTGCGCTTCCCGCTCAAGTGGAATACGATTGCGCAGTGCTTCCGCTATGAACGCTCCACAAAGGGACGCAAGCGCGAACACTACCAGTGGAATTGTGACATCATTGGCGAGGAGTCTGTTCTTGCCGAGGTCGAGGTGCTTGGTGCTGCCGTCGATGCGCTTCGCCGTATGGGTCTTTCCAAGGATGATTTCCGCGTCCATGTCTCAAACCGTGCGCTGCTGTCTGAACTTCTCGCGTCCAGCGGAATCCCGGAGGATCGCCATCCACAGGTGTTCCTGGCTCTCGACAAGCGCGGCAAGATGCCGGATTCCGAGATTGCGGCCATGCTTCGCGACGGTGGTCTGGACGAGGCCGGGGTGAAGAAGACGTTCGAGATCATGGATCTTAAGTCGCTTGACGAACTGCCTGACGGCCCCGCCAAGGAGCGCCTGGTTGAACTGTTCCGTCTTGCTGGAATCGCCGGGTTCGCCGAGTGCCTGATGTTCGACATTTCTGTCATTCGCGGTCTTGCTTATTATACGGGAATCGTGTTCGAAGCGTTTGACGTAAAGCGCGAGTTCCGTGCGATATTCGGCGGCGGCCGTTACGACAATCTTCTCACAACCATAGGCGGAGACCCCGCGACTGCGGTCGGTCTTGGATTCGGGGACGTTGTCGTGGGTGAACTTCTCAAGGCAAAGTTCGGCAATGAAGCACCTCTTCCGAAGAAGGGCGTGTACATCGGCTATATGTTCCCCGAACAGCGCGATGCCGCCCTTGCTCTTGCGGCGAAGCTTCGGGCGGAAGGCGAATGCGTGAACCTTGCGCTCAAGAAGCAGAAGCCGAAGCAGTTCTTCGCGCACGCCGGTTCGAGCAGCTGTGCGAAGGCCGTGTTTCTGGGGCCGGACGATGTTGCCGCAGGCAAAGCCCGCATGAAGGATCTCGACACCCGTA
>JAFXEA010000593.1 GCA_017521065.1 Kiritimatiellia bacterium
AGCATCGTCCCAACATATTCCGCCTCCGCAATCTCTTCCGGAGCCGTTAGCGTGCGACACCCCATGAAACGTCCTCCATGAGGATCCAACTCTTCCTTCAAAAGGCGCATCTGCCGCATATGGTCGGGCGATATTCTGTTATTGCCGGCCTCCCAGAACAATATGGATGGTGAATTTCTGAAGTAGGTTATGACGGCTCGCATCGCATCCATTCTATGCTCCCACTGGCGTCCCTCCGCATCTTTCTCCGTATCACCTGCTGGACACAAATTCACTACCCCAGCCTTGTCGAATGCACGGACAGGTCCCGGCTTTGGGGCGACATGCATCCAACGTATGAAATTGGCGTTGGATTCACGGATAAGCTCAGCCTCGAAATCATGCATCCAATCGGGAGCAACGCCAATGGCAGCCCAAGAATCGGTGCTTCGTTGCGCATAGCCGGGAAGCCACACGTTTTTACCGTTTATGAGAAGACCGCCTTTCGCCCTGTCGTATGCAACATGGCGGAATCCAGTTCGTATAGTGATCGAATCAAGAACGTCCAAGGATGATTCATCCAACAGCTCAACCTTCACGTCGTAAAGATGTGGCGTATCCGGACTCCAGAATCTCAATCCCTCGACTCTTGCCGTTTCTCCCGTGAATACATTTCCGCCAACCGTCATACACACAATACCGCGACCTTCAATCTCAGGCTTAACGCAGATCGTCGCCGCCCCAGACCTAAAATCAAAATCTTTGGCATAAACGTAAGTTCCAGATGTGCGAAGAGTTTCATACAACGGAAGGGTGAAGTATGAATCGTTCTTCTTCACATGGAGATTCACGTTCCCCGTGAGACCTCCCTGTACCGGATTGTAGTCGGTGCTGTCCCACTGGAAGACAGAACCCTTCCAATCCCCAGGTTCACCTCCTTGTGAAGTCTCCGCTGCATATATCTTAACTGCACGTGCGGCGGCATTCTCCGTAGCGACGGCTACAATGTTCTCACCTTCGCAAAGCGCGGAGGTAATGTCATAGCCGCTTGCAACTATACCCGCCTCATAGCAACCGATATACTTTCCATTCACCCATAAGTATACACTAGAACGAACGGACTCAAACTCAAGAAAGAAACGCCTACCTTTGGGTGGAACAAACCTTTTCCGATAGAACATCCATCCCCTAAAGAATTTCTCCTCTCCCCACCACACTGACGGACCATCATACGAATCATGTGCATTGACGGCATGCGGCACTGACACCATCTCCCAGTCGGAATCGGGATAAGTTCTGTCAAAGAACTCCTTTCCTTCCGCCGCTATCGCCTTGCGGGCGGAGGGAAGCCCGGCAATGCCCATAGGAAGTTTCTTAAACCTCCAATCGACATTGAAATTGTAGACATCGGCCATTGATGCCAACAAAGGGAAAATCATCAGAATTGCATGAAACAGCCTCATTCGTCAACCTCTAAAAACATCTCATCTAATCGATATTGCCGTTCCCCAGCCAAGGACATCAATCAATGCCGCATATACACAATATTCCGTCTCCAGCGACACGCTCCATTTGCCTTTCTCTGATGGAGCGAACCTCTTGAGCCCGGTTCCGGACATATGGACGCTGTCAGAAGCCCCTGAAGGTGAAAGCAGTGTAAGTTCAGACCCGGCGGCCTGTTCCCCGCCAATCCAATTGTCGCCGGAATATGATATGTGACGGACGTCGCGAATCCGCATACACCTGTTGGGCGGAGTCCCATCCGTATAGAGAGTTGCCATCTTCACCGCAGAAGCATACACCTTACCGTCGGATACCGGCTCCAGCACATATCTGCCATCCCCCAACGAAGAGACGGCAAACCCATCCGGCAAAAGCATATCTTCCGACCATGCACCGCCTATAACCGTAAAGACAAAGCCATCGGAATCAGTACCGCTTTTGACAAGGTCATACACCTCCGTGCCATCCACAATCTTCAGAGGGCTGTCAGAAGATCCGTTCCCCTGCCCCTTATTGCCCAAAAGTGAGTATCTGACAGTGAACTTCACCTCTCCATCCTGCTTGTTGGAAAGAATCCACACACCGCCGGAAGACGGAGTCCAGTCAACCCATCCTGCATCAGCGGCATCAGACACCAAGGTTTCCGTTTCACCGCTGTCAAGGTTCTTCGCCTCGATGACAGCTCCCTTGAAATGATAAAGTTCAACAGGAGTTCCTGCATCCTGAACGCGCCTTGACTCCTGTTTGACGGTGTCAAGACTAGAAAGCACGGCATCCGACACCGCAACAGGTGTCTCAACCGCGGAAAGTACCGCCATATACGCAAACGGCAATGCTAATACGACATTACGCATGGCCCATCCTCCATTATCATGAAACTACTTGACGATATAGGCTACGCGGAACCCATAGACCCAATCTGATTTTGTCGGCGGTTCGCTCGGAGCCATATGGGAATATACACCAGCGTTTTTCGCTGCAACTCGATTGGCAATGCGCCACGAATCGGCTGGAGCCGCGTTACTGCCACCATAGTTTGCGTACATTCGACGGCTGTTTCCGGCAACGCTGTCATCACCGTCGGCAGGAGTCCAGGGATCTGGAGCATCAGCCAGATTGACGCGAGATGCATCATCAAGACACCATTCCTTGTTGTTACCAAGAACATCGTATATGCCCCATCCGTTAGGTTTTTTTGACCCAACCGGCATTATGTACTCGTCATTCTTTGACGGATCAGCGGCATTTTTCCGCTTGCCCACAAAATATTCATCGAAATCGGCAGATATTGCGTCTCCCCAATAGAAATATGTCGTCGTTCCGGCATGTTCGGCGATTTCGGACATCACCTCTGTCGGCAGATCGAATCCGAATCTGTTGCCTGTCAGGAAATTTAGCCGCTGGAAAAATGTGCCTGAATCGGGAACGGTTATGGCGGGGATCTTATCGCTTGGCTGTATCGCCGTCCTCAAATCGTTCCAAGATATGTGTTCTACAGGACGATACGCCAACGGGCTGTCATCGTACACCGTATGTCCGTTGCACGGATCGTCAAGACCCAGCTTCCCGTACTGCGTACGTGTAACGGCAAAAATACCTATATAGTAATCGCGATCCGTCTTCCAGACTTTTGGACTGTTTGCATTGGAATACGAGCTATGTCCCGTCTGATACGATCCGCCCGCAGGAATCTTGCGCATAACCAGCTTATCCCCTTTGTAGGTGTCGACATTATAGCGCTCGTTCGACTTCTCCTGCGTTGCGAGAAGTCCCTCATATGTGATTTGACCAGAGGAAAGGTCGATTATCATGTAATCATCGCCACTCGGAACCGTTGCCTGGTACATGGCGGCTGAAACGGAAAAACGGTCGGTCTTGATCCCGGAAGGAGCGGTCCATGTTACGGTATTTGTACCGGTTGCGGCACTGGCGCCCACATCATGCACTCCATCAATCACAAACTCGGTCGTTCCATCAATCAGGACATTGAACACCAAACGGTAATATTTCGGAGAATCGGCTTTCACATCCTGCCCGTCAACAATTGAATATGTGATATCAACCTTGTTGTTCCAAGGCCATCGCTGCTCCACCTTCTCGATCTTCACAGACGGAGCTCCGAACACAACGCCTGCAAAAAGAAGTCCCGCAAAAAACGATGCGCTAAATGCATTTTTTTTTTGTTCGATTTTCATGCCGACAATCCTTTATTTGCTAAAGAAAACACTTGAATAATACAAAAAGAGCGCAACACCCACAAGTCCCCTTTAAGGGGGACAATGGATTTGCAGACTGCCCCGACGCCAACCGTGATGAATCACCATCCCTTCAGGTGCTTTATTACGGCCTCAGTTCTCGTACGCACATGAAGTTTGTCGTATATACGTCTGATGTATGTGCGGACGGTCTCGATACCAATAGCACATTTTTCAGCTATCTCCTTGTAAAGATATCCTTCAGCAAGCAATTGGAGTATTTCCGTTTCGCGGGGAGAAAGGTTTTCCGTTTCGTTCTTCGACACACCCATCCGATGAAAAGATTGTACAACCTTTCTTGCGACAGACCCGCTCATCGGAGATCCACCTCCATGAAGTTCGCGAATCGCATCCAGAAGTTCCCTTGGATCAACGCGTTTAAGCAGGTATCCATTCGCACCAGCGGCCAAGGCCTGAAATATCCGAGATGGATCATCATAAACTGTAAGCACAAGAAACTGAGCTCTTGGCATGGACGCCTTCGCCTCACGTATGACATCAATCCCCGAGATGCCAGGAAGATTGATATCGACAAGCACCACATCCGGCGATACTGCAGGGAGCCCCGCGACTGCCGACTCGCCGTCGCTGAACACACCCTCAAGCGTCATTCCCTCTGAGGAGGACAAGATCCTTTCAAGTGAATTGCGCAGTCCGCCGTTGTCCTCTACAAGGGATACCCTTATCTGATTTTTATTTTCTCTCATGTTCTGACCTGTCTGTCTTCCATTCTGAATTCGAGCACGACTTCACTGCCGCCCTCTGCACGAGGCCTTATGCTGAACAAACCACATATGGACTCCATTCGCGTACGCATGTTGTGGAGGCCATTCCCTCCATTACGAGATACCGTAAATCCCTTGCCGTCATCCCCTATGCGCATCACTACTCTGTTGCCGTCGACAACCATACCTATGAACACCTTTGAAGCCTCCGCATGCTTCACCACATTGTTCAGCGCCTCCTTCACGCACATGTATACCGCATGACGGACCACACTCGACACGCCTGAATCTGGAACATCCTCCGGAAACTTGACTCTCAAGTTCAGTCCAGAAGCTTCGACGAACATCTCCGCATAGTGGTATATATAGTCTACGAACGACGAAAGCGTGTCATTGCGAGGCTCTACCGCCCACACCACCTCGTCCAAGGCATGCACGACCGCCCTCACCTCCTCGGCTATATCCGAAGCCTCTGAGTTCCGTTCCGCCATCATGGATATAAGCATCGAAATTCGAGTCAGTCGCGCACCGATGTCATCATGTATATCCCTGGCGATGCGGGCGCGTTCGAGCGACAGAACATCCCGCTGCCTGATTGCGGCAAGTCGCATGCGTACCCTGCGGACATAAACGGCCCTTGCCACGGCAAATAAAAACGCCAAGACCGATATCAACACCGCAACAATGAACGAAATCGTCTCGTAGAACATCGGCCTAACTTCAAACTCGACAGCATCTGTCCTCCCCCAAACCCCTAGTGGCAGCCTCGCCCGAACCTCAAATTTGTATCTACCCGGAGCAAGCCGTCCACAAGACCGGATTCTCGCTTTCCCGCTCGCGCGCCAATCGTTTTCTATTGGGGAGAGACAAGTTGCAAACTCAATGCAATCCGCCATTCCGGGCGAATCGGCCGAATAACGGAAAGATACCTCGTCCATGCTGTGGAACGACACCGTCGCCGAACGTCCAGCCTCCAGGATTGCACAAGGTGCGGACATCCCAGCCGAAGATGCGAACAGATCAACCGCAAGAGCGTCTACAGAATCACCAGGTGTCTCCTTGAAATCGGATGACATGAACGAAAGCAGCTTTTCCCCCGTCGCCAGCCAAATCCTCCCCATAGGCTCCTCATGGAACGAAAACGCCACTGAGTCCTGAACCTTTTCAAGATGCAACGTCTTAGAGTAACCATCACTTATGCATGTTACGATATCTCCATGCGCACATATCCACAATGTGCCCTCGCTGTCGCAGAACAACGCCTGTACGAAATCGCATGCAGGATCATCGCTGTAGTGGAACCGCACAGCCTCATCCCCTGAAATTCTCCATAGTCCAGAACCGTTCGAACCGACCCATATGTCTCCGTCTGGCGTCTCGGCAAAAGAAGTCACGTCCTTTGCCAAGAGGCCTTCTGTTGCGGAAAAACTTCGTATCGTGCCATCCTGACACGCGACGGCGACCCCATCCTGTTCCAATCCGCTCCAGATTCGTCCAAAAGAATCCCTGAAGCAAACGTTACCTGACCCATCC
The DNA here is from genome assembly GCA_017521065.1 of Kiritimatiellia bacterium. Classification (GTDB taxonomy): domain Bacteria; phylum Verrucomicrobiota; class Kiritimatiellia; order RFP12; family UBA1067; genus UBA1731. The sequence goes on from JAFXEA010000593.1 coordinate 5,996, forward strand.
TTCTGTGGAACCTTCGGCACGACAAGACGTTGACGGATGCGAAGCAGTCCTTCACCGTTGGTGCCCACCCACACGACCCCATTCGATTCAACCAGCCTGCACTGCTCTTTCTGACCGGAAACGGCATCGCAATGATTACCGCATCTTTCAGCGCAACAGACAGAAAAGCGCACCCCATCAAAATGCGCGGCACCGTCCGATGTCATCACTATAATATCTCCCTCCGGCGATTTCACCAGTGCAGTTACGACATTCCCAGGCAATCCATCTGCAACAGTCCAACGTTGCACGGAAAAAGCATCCGACGCCGCAGCTTCCACTGCGGCAACACACATCTGCATACACATACATGCACACAACGCCAACAAAAATTTCATGCCGTGATTATAGCACAAACAAACAACTTATCAGATAATCCAACGGAGCAATCAAGAGACAACACTCATTTTACAGACATTCCAAACATTCTTTTGTTCCTCGGGTATTTTGCACCTTGCCAGCCCGCGCTAATCGCATACTCTTATGATATAATGTCTGGTCATGTACGAAGCGAATATTTTCAGATTCAGGCCAATTGCCCTTGCCGCCGCATTTGCGGTGTCTGCTTGGGGTGCAATCTGCCATGCAGAAGAGACAGTGCCGGAGACTGACGGAGAGATATGGAACCGCGGAGTTGACCTCTACCGCGCCGGCAACCACACAAACGCGCTTGCGGTTCTAAAACCATTGATCCTTTCCAAGACGCACGGGGTGCGCGCATCTGAGCTTGTCGGTGCGATTGAATTCGCCGAAGGGTTGAAGCGCGGCGGCGAAGGAGTTGAAAAACCTTTGGCATCCCTTGAAAGCGCCGCTTCCGATTTCCAGCTTGCGCTCCGTTCAAACCCGTCCGATCCCCGCATGAACCGCAACCTGACGCGTGCGATGGACCGTCTGCCGGAGCTGCGAGAACAGGCGCATGTGGAGAAGGTGATGAAAGCGTTGGGGCAACAGGATCCCGGTGCCCTTCTCGGCACAGGCGTGAAGGACTCCCGTGCGCTTCTCAAGGAATTCCCGGCGGCATTCACAAACGAGGCCCGCCGAACGGTGGCGATGTGCGATTCTATGGCCAAGCGCGCCGAAAAGCTCTGCGACACATGGTTTGCGGTCAAGGCGGGCGTCGCACAGTCCGTCACTAACGAACAGCAGGCAATGACGATAAACGCGCAGGTCGAGGAGGCCCGCACCGCAACAGAAGCCGCAGCCGTCGCGCTGTCGGACATCAATCCCGAAGCGCAGGATCACCTGAAGAAGGCGGAAACATCCTTCACCCGCTTCTGGAAGCTCGCCATAATGCCACCGGAAGCATGCGCAGAATCCATGCTTTCCCAGACGAACGAACTCCTCAAAGTCGAGAACGCGTATGGACGCGACTGGCAGCAGGAGGCTCTGGAATTCACGAAGGCATTCAGGGCAAAGTTCCCGATGTGGGCGCAGGCATACGAACAGCAGGCGCAGGCGGATACGAACAAGCCGCCGTTCACCAAGGAGGCCCAGGCGGAAATCAGCGCACTTGCAACTGAAGTGGAGAAGCTCCAGCTTGAGCTTGTCAAGGACAAGGCGGAAGACGCCAAGGTTGAACGCAAGGGAGGCGGAAAGGCGGCGGAACGCGCCGCAAAGCAGTTCGAGTCGTTGAAGAAGCTCGCCCGCATACAGGAACTCCTGCCGAAGGACAAGAACGGCGGCGGCGGACAGAACCAGAACCAACAAAACCAACAGAACCAGAACCAGGATCAGAACAAGGACAAGAACAAAGACGAAAACAAGGATCAGAATCAGCAGCAGAACCAGGATCAACAACAAGACCAGCAGCAGGATCAGGACGACAAGAAGGAGCAGGAAGAGAAGCAGTCCGCCGCCGAAGAACAGGAGAAGAAGAACGACGAACAGGTCGAGGATGTCCTGCGCCGTGCCCAGGAACGCAGCGATCAGCATGAGGCGGACAAGAAGGCCAGAATGAAGAAAGCCCCTCTCCCCGCCAACGAACGCGACTGGTGATCCTTGACGAAGCCTCGTCTCCCCATAACAAGCGCAATATGGTAAAATATGTATTTTATTTTAGAGGAGTGTATTCCACAGATGAACGAACAGAATCTTGAAACCGTAAACAGCAAGAAGTTTTTCTCGAAAATCGACTGGGCGGCGTTTTGGACCGCCACGCTTGCTGCGTTTCTCGTGTATTTCTTCACGCTCGGCCCTTCCGTCGGCCTTGAGGATTCTGGTGAGCTCGCGACCGCCGCCGACCATCTCGGCGTGCCGCATCCCCCGGGATATCCGTTCTGGACGCTGTGCGGCTGGATATTCTGCCGTCTCTTTTCCTGGGTCACGTACATGGGGCATCCGACCCCCGCCTGGGCTATGTCGCTCTTCTCGGCCGTGACAGGCGCGTTCGCGGCGGGATGCACCGCAATGCTTGTATGCAGGTCCGCGACGGACATGATGCACTCATCCAATTCCAAAGAGTGCAATGCCGACAGCTCCAATTCCCTCTTTGCCTTCTCCGGTGGCGTCGGCGCGGCACTCGTGTTCGCGTTCTCGCCTGTCATGTGGTCGCAGTCCACGATTGTGGAGGTATATTCGCTCAACGCCCTCTTCCTGATGTGGGTGTTCCTCCTCTCCTACCGTTGGATGAAGCAGCCTTCCGACAAGATACTCTGGTTGACGGCCTTCGTGTTCGGTCTCGGTCTCACGAACTACCAGGTGCTGCTCCTTGCCGCAGTTCCGATAGCGGTCATCATCGGGCTCAGGGATCTGAAGATGTTCAGGGACATGATTCTCATCCTCATCCCGATCGGGCTCACCTACGTACTCCTCAAGATCGGATGCATGCTCCGCGCTAACGCCTACATGAGCGCGGACGTGATCAACAAGTTCGAACCTGTCCTGAAGACGGAGTCGTGTCCAAACGAGATATTCCTCTGGCTGGGTTGCATAATGATCGCCGTCGCCCCGTTCGTACGCAGGGCTTGGCGGCAGATCGGCTTTACTGGCATCGGATTCGTCCTTCTGGCGGCGACCGTGTTTGCCGGTCATTCCGAATGGAACACCGCCAACGAACAGCTTGTCGCTCCGCTTCTCAATCCGTCCAAGTACGCCTGGATTGGCGCATTCCTTCTCGGATCGGTCGTCTGCTCGCTCGGCTTTGCTTTCAACACGGAGAAAAAGGACTGGCGTTGGCTCTCCGCCGCCGGAGCCTGTGGACTCATCGCCCTTCTCGTTGCGGCAAGCGGCCCCTCCGCCGATGCCGCCGGATACCGCGGAGTGCCGTATTCGTTCCTCAAGGCGAACCTTCTGCTCATTGGAGGACTCGTCGCGCTCTTCGCGCTCGTATGGAAGACTCCGCGCGGACTCGCCTATGCCGTTCCCGTCGCAGCCGTGCAGCTCACGACCTTCACGCTCCTTGAGAAAGGCGCGATGAACG
>JAFXEA010000594.1 GCA_017521065.1 Kiritimatiellia bacterium
CCCTTGATTTTATTGGCTATCGCGGGGCCTGTCCCCAAAAATATTAAAGATGTTGCATACTTCTTTAACCATAAGTTCTACGACAAAGCGGTGGAGAAAGGAAACCTTAAATGAAAAAGTATATCATGGCTGTTTTGATTTCGCTGTCTGCATTGCAGGTCGTTGCCCTGGTGACGTTGAAGAAAGACCCCGTCTATCGTGACGCGCGTCGCAACGGTGCGCAGACGAAGATAGAGTTGCACATCCAGGACGATGGCGGGACGCCTGTGCCGGACGCCAAGATAAAGGCGTATCTCGGCATGAATTTCCGTCCACTGGGAACCTGGATCAAAGGAACGACCGACACAAACGGCGTGTTTGTTTTGGAGGGGAAGACCTGCGGCGACGAGATTGAGGTTTTCGTCGCAAAAGACCGATATTATGGTTCGCATGTCATATACCGCTACGCCAAGATGGGCGAGGAGCGCGACGTGAAGGACGGCAAGTGGCAGCCTTACGGAGCTGCGGAGAAGCTTATTTTGAGACGGATCGTAAATCCGGTATTAACTTCAGTTGGTGGCCAGTTTGTGCATACACAGAGGCTTAATGAATGGATTGGGTATGACTTGGAAAAACGTGACTTCGTTTCTCCTTTTGGCGCCGGCATTGTGGCGGATTTCGAAGTTTTGATTGAGTGGAACGGTAAGTGGCTCCCAGACTACACTGGTATGGGTGTTCGTTTGCGCTTTTCAGAGCTTCATTCTGGATATTATAGCTGTGATGTGAATTCTGCGAGTGATTTTAGGGGGCCGTATGCTGCAAATCCTGAAAATGAGTTTTTGCAGGAAGCGAGATTTTTCGAAGACTTGACGAATGGACGACAAACAAAACGCCATCGCTTTGATCTGAACAAATGTTGGGTTGTCAGAAGCAGATGCAAGATCGACAAGAATGGAAGTCTAATCAAGGCAAATTACTCGGTTGTGCATCGAGTTGGTTACTCAGGCAATGCGAATGGAACCGCCGGATTCCGAGTGATTGGTGCTTTCAATCCCACGCCCAACGACACGAATCTGGAGCCGAAGCTGCAACGATGACTGGCGGCCTGGGTGACGTATGCTTGCCCCTTGGTAAATTCTAAGACAAGGCAATTGAGAAAGGTAACCTGAAATGAAACGCAAGATAAAACTGTTGTTGATTGTTGTTGCCGTGATTCCGGGTGCCGTGTTCGCGCGAAAACTTGCGCCCGAAGTTGAACACGCAATGGCGTATGGTGCAGAAGCAAAAATCTGCCTGAAAGTCCACGATGACCTTGGACAGCCTGTTTCAAATGCGAGCGTGGCGGTAGTTTTTGACATGTTGCCAAGTCCGCACTCGGTCTATGGGAAGACTGATGCAAATGGCGTATGTGTCGCCATAGGTAAGACAAATGGAAACAAGGTAAGGTTTCTCGTCGGGAAAGAAGGATATTATGGTTCCCAAAAGGAATTGTCGTATGTTCCCATGAATGCAGAGCATGACGTTAAGGACGGAAAATGGCAACCGTACGGGGCAGAGGAGGCCGTGGAACTTCGGAAGATACACAATCCTAAGAATCTGGTGTCATGCGGAACATTCTTTAAAATCCCCTCGACAAATTCTTGGGTTGGATTTGATATGGAGAAAAAGTCATTTGTCCAGCCATTTGGGGAAGGGGACACTTCTGACATCGAGATATATGTCGAATGGGATGGACTACCACCATGGAAGAGTTGTTTTTGTCTAGGGGAAATGCGGGTGAGAGGTGTTCCTTGCGGCGGTTATTATGTTGACAATGTTTCTGGCAGCGAATTTCCATATCCGTATGAGGCAGAAATCACTTCTGCATATACGGAGACAAATGTTCGCATAGTCAATAGAAATGGGAAGCCGCCGAATTTGTCGGCGACAAAAATACCGTTTCGCCCTAATTCGTCATTTGTAATCCGCACTCGCTGCGTGCTTGATGAGTCCGGGGAACTGAAACAAGCGAACTATGCAAGGATAAATGACTTCCGAATTAGTCCAGCCAGTCGAGGACAGGCAACATTGAGCATTTCATATGTGTTTAACCCCACGCCCAACGACACGAACCTCGAAGACGAGGAGTTTGCGAAACAATCGCGGCATTTCATTCGCTACTGCGAGCCACCGGGGAAAGGCAATCTGAAATGAACCGCAAGATAAAACTATTGGGGGTCGTTGCTGCGCTGTTGGCACAGTGCCCTGCGCTGCATGCCCTCACTGAGGAGGATTTCGCAACGCTTGATGCGGCGTTCGAGGCGACGTTCAGGGAAAGTCCGTCCGGTGGCATGGGCGTTTGGACGGACCCGTCGAAAGTTCCTACGAACTACACCGAATGGGCGTATGCCCTGACGACGCGCGAGGGCTGCCTCGAGCGTTTCCGCAGGCACCTGCCGCAGGGCGCATTGTATACCGATGACGAGATATGCGAGGCGTTTCCCATCTGCCTTCAGCGTCGCTGCGTCGCGCAGTTGGCGTCTACAAACAAGTGGACACTGGCATGGGAATGCGACGAGGGGATTGTGGACAATATGTTTTTTCTTTGCGAAAACGCACTTGCCTCGACGAACAACATCCCTGTGATGGAAGTGATAGGTGCATCCGAAGCAGAAACTAATGTAATGTACAAGTCGGATGCGTTTGAGTCAATAATGGCGGCACTTGGCATGACAGACGAGAGTACTCGGTATTTGTGTGCGGCGTACACTAACAGTACTCACTGGGCAAGGGGTATCGTTCCAGCCGCTATTTATGGCTATATTCCGGTCTACACCAATGGCTGCGATAGTGCGACGAGCAGCGTCGTTGAGAACGCCGCTGCGACATTCAATCCGCTTACATGGCAGGCCCGGTATTGGATTCCCACAGTTGACACGCTCGCGGCGGTGGCGGTTCCTGGGTACAAGAACAGCCACGAGCGCGCGGAATACGTGTCGAACAAGCTTGAGCGCGCGGATACGACGTTCTACGAGCGTCGGTACCTTCTCGAGGTAAAGGCGCAGCTCGACGCCCTGACGGAAAGCGATTTCACGGTTCCAAACTTCATGGGGACTCCGCAATGGTAGCGATAGAGGACTAAAAACACCTAAGTAAAACATGAAAAAGAGAAAATCTGGGGACGGGCCCTTCGAACCCTTAATTTTATTGGCTATCGCGGGGTCTGTCCCCCAAAAAAACAGTGATGGAAGCGAATTGTCGCCTTTTGCATATCGGGAACGTCTGGCGAAAGATAGAGAGGATGGATACGGAAGTTGTGTAAACCTGAACAAAGTTAAGAGGAGAGCGATAAAATGAAAAAGCTTGTCGGCATAATTTTAGCTGGTACATTGTTGTGCCATGGTGACGAGTTCCTTGATGACGCAATGGAGCGATATGACTTTGCGTCCTGGGCTGGGACGACGAACGCAGCCTACGTCTCGGCTGTCCCTATGATGGATGTGCCGACAATTTCTTTGCCGACAAACGGAATGAGCACCTTCGCAAAGTTTATGTCCGATTCCGAGTATCAGGAAAAGGATCTTCTGATTTTTTCTCCGTCCAACAAAATTCAGTTGCTGGAAATTAAAATGTGCTTTGCGACGAATGTGCTATCCGCGCAGACAGCGCTTATGCAGCATTTTGCGGATATTCCATTGGTTCGCCAATATTCGGTCACGAACGGACTTGCTGGTGACAGATGTTATTGCCTGACTCTGTCGAACGGGTTTAGTTGTGTTGAGTTCACGCGGAACAATGTATTTGTCGATATTGCCACCTACACCAATTCTCTTTCCGCATTCGACATCGCCGTTCAGCTTGACTCCGCGATACTCAACGCGTCCACCAACGCACCGGGGAGATAGAGGATGGTTGGGTGCGCGGTGAAACTCGGGGACGGGCCCTTCGAACCCTTGATTTTATTGGCTATCGCGGGGCCTGTCCCCAAAAATACATTCTCCAACTCCAACTCTGAACTCCAACTCCTAACCCCTAAAATCCCTATTGACGGGTAGGAGAAGAATATGATACTATTTGCAACCGAAACAGCCGTTAACGAAACGGACATTTCGTAATGAGGATGGTGAAGGAGTGGGTTTATGAGATTTTTTGGTCGCGAAGTCGAATTGAAAGAACTTAGAAAAGTCCGCGAACTTTCTCAAGAGAGATCGCGTTTTACGGTTTTGACTGGCCGTAGGCGAGTGGGAAAGACTGAACTTTCCCGCGAGGCATTTGACGATGGCAAGACACCATACTTGAATTTGCCCATCACACGGCAGCCAGAAGTCACGCTTTGCGCCCAACTTCAGGAAGAGGCGGAAAGGGTTCTGCATCTTGGGATGCACGGAACATGCACAAGATTTGGCGAACTTTTTCGGGAGCTGATGAAAGAGGCGGAAAAACGCCCCTACACTCTTGTCATCGACGAATTCCAAGAGTTTGACCGCACGAACCCAGGGGTTTACGGCGACATACAGCACATCTGGGACGAGTACCACAACAAGACGAAGCTGAATCTTGTCGTCAACGGCAGCGTAAATCGCCTCATGAACAAGATATTTTTCGACGATTCGCAACCGCTGTATGGGCGCAACACTGGAACTTTGATGCTTAAGCCCTTTAGTCCCTCGCTTCTTAAGGAGATATTCCGCTGCTACAAGCCAGACTACACAAACAGGGATTTGCTTGCACTTTGGGCAATTAGCGGTGGTGTTGCGCGGTATGTCGACATGATGATGTCGGCGCACGCATTCACAAAGGCGGAGATGCTTGAGGAGATTTTTTCGCCTTTGTCTGCATATATTCCAGAGGGCAGGACGATTCTTGCCGACGAATTCGGTTCTGACTACGGAACGTATTTTACGCTGCTTGCGGCGATTTCTTCAGGTCAGACGACTTCTGCAGAGTTGAAAAACCTCCTTGGCACCGAAGTTGGTGGATTTCTCGCCAAGTTGGAAGATCAGTATTCCATTGTCGAAAAGAAACAGCCGATTTTCGGGAAGCCGACGGCGAAGAACGCCCACTTCCAGATCGATGACTGTTTCTTTAGGTTCTGGTTTCGGTTTGTGCACAAGTTGAACTATCTAAACGAGCTTGGCCGGCGAGATCGGATGCGGGACATCGCCGAAAGGGACTTTGACGTTTTCAGCGGCTATGCGCTGGAGCGCTATTTTACGGCGAA
>JAFXEA010000595.1 GCA_017521065.1 Kiritimatiellia bacterium
CATATGAAGTTTTTTAATTTTTTGGCAAGATGGCCGCTCAAACAGCCCCTTCCCTGCTTCGATACCTAAATATCACAGCGAGAATTTGGCGCGAAAACGAAGAATCATATCCTTGAGGGACTGCGACGGCATCTCGACATATGCCTCCCTCATAGCCTGAAGCGCTTTTGGGGCGAAACGGGCATCCTCGACGGCCTCCAGCATCAGAGTCTGGTAGAGCACCTGCCGCAGTTCCGCCCGGACCGCGCCTGTAGGCTTAAGGGCCAGACCATGATGCGCCCAATAGAGAGCAGAGGACTTTGGATCGCGCCAGTTCTGGACTCCATACGTCCGGTCGATGTATGAGACCAGAGACGGTTTCATCTTCAGTTGAGACCAATCGCCTTTGGCGGCATCCACGATCTCCGCCCAACGCTTCGAATATAGAGGAGAGGCCACATCTGCCAGTACGCGTCCACAACGGAAAGTAAGCGCGAAATCACGTCCCTTCGGAGTCTTTGAAACCAAAACCCCGCGTCCGTCCACATGCCCCTGCACGATGTGTCCACCAAGACGGGCATTCGCCTTCATCGCACGTTCAAGGTTCACCTTATCTCCCGGCTTCAACTCTGCAAGACCGGTGCGCCGCTCCGTTTCACTAAGCACATCGGCAGTAAACCGCGTCGAATCACATCTGGCGACGGTCAGGCACGTGCCGTTGACGGCAACAGACTCGCCCGGCACAAGCGGCTCACGCCATGCCATCTCCCTTACCTTCAAACCCGATTCAGCCCATTGCCATTTCTTTATGTACAGGACTTTATTATTCTGTGAGCGCTTTCTCCGCTACATCGATTCCGCAAAGGTTTATCACATTGCGGTAGCCTGCGGAGTTCAGGGCTTTTACCGCCTTTTCCGCACGGCGTCCAGTCCCGCAATAGACATAAACGATTGCATTCCGGTTCAGTGTGAATCCGGGTATGTGGTTCGTCACGCAATCGTGGGGGATGAGAATGGCGCCGTCAAGATGCTTTTCGCCGTATTCCTTCTGCGTACGCACGTCTATGAGCAAGGCTCCCTGAGGCAAAGTTACGTTTCTTTGTGGCGTGCATGTGAATTTAGGCCCGGAAATGCAGCCGGCGAAAAGTGCGGCTGCGGCCAAGACCAAAAACAAAACGTTTCTCATTTCAACACCTTTTGTTATTCCGGAAGGACAGTTCAGTCGATGTACCCCTTGAAGAGCACCGCAAACAGGAAAGACGATATTGCGACGCACGCCCAGGTGATGCCGCCAAGGGTTATCGGTTTGACGCCCTTCGAGAACACCTCCGAGAACTTGATCTTGAAGCCCACTCCCGCAAGAGCACCGGCGAACAGATATTTACCGGCTTTTCCGAGCATCTTAACGCCGTCCGCGCTGAAGAATCCCATGGTATTCAGCGCCGCCATCGCCGCAAACACGAGAATGAACATCGGGAATGTCTTCTTTACAACCGCAAACGCCGAATCCGTCGCCGCAGCCTCGCCAGTCCGTTTCGCCTTTGCGGACATTATGAGCGTCCAGGCGAGCGCCACGAAGATGAGCATTGTCGTGCGCACGAGCTTTACGTTCAATGCGCCCTGGAATTCGGGATCGCCGATTATCGCCTGATACGTCGCCTGCGCGCCCGCCACCGAAGACGTGTCGTTGATCGCCGTTCCCGCGATGAACGCGAACTGTCCTGGCGTGAATCCGAGAGCGGAAATGATATACGGATACGCAAAAGCCGCAAGCGTGTCGAAGAGGAATATCGCAGCCATCGCGAACGCGATCTCTTCTGCAGACGCCTTGATTATGCGGCTGAGCGTAGCGATTGCCGTGCCGCCGCAGATGCAAGTGCCGCCGCCGACAAGAACGGCAGTATTGTCCGAAACCTTCAGTGCCTTGCGTCCGATCCAGATGGAGGCGGCAAAGGCAATGAAGATGTTAAGTATGATGAGGGGGAGCGCCTTCACTCCCGTGCCCATGATCGCCGCAAAGCTCAAAGTGCCGCCCGTTGCGATAATGCCCCAGTTGAGGAACTTCTTCGCGCAGAATGACGTTCCCTCCTTGAAACCCTTGGAGACCGAGGGAAGAATATTGCAGGCGATCATAGAGACCAGGAGAGCCAGCATCGGCCCGCCCACGACTACGCGCCCAAACGCCGCCTTCTGAAGTCCGGTGGTGTTCTGCGCGAGGATTCCTATCGCCGCGCAGAGTGCGACGGCGGCAACCGTCTGGATCGTGCTTTTCTTTTCGCTCATTTCATCCCGCCCTTCATCCGATCATTTCGAGCGACTTTTCGAAGCCGATGCGCGCAAGCGTCTTGTAGAAACGCTCTCCGGCTTCGCCGTTGTCGCGGTAGAACGCAAGCGTGCGCTCGATGAACGCAAGTACGCTTTCGCCATCCTCAAGAATTTTCGGGACTTCGATGCCTGCGCCGCCAACGCGCCCCCAGTGTCCGCCTAGGGTGATGCGGTAGCCGCGTTTGCCGCCCTCGAGCATTACGCCAGTCACGCCAACGTCGTTCAGGTTCGGCTTGATGCAGTTGTTCGGACATCCGCCGACGCCGATCTTGAATTTGCCGGGAAGAACGACTGAACGCCAGCCGACATAGAAGCGCTCGTGTATCTTCTGCGAAATCGCGAACGTGTCGATGAGTCCACGCGGACAGACCGTACCCTTGCATGCCGTTACTGGACGCACCTTCGGTCCCGTACCGCCGACTGACATTCCTGCCGCCGCAACCGCAGCTTCAAAATCACTAGTTTTAGATGCAGGAACGCCAAGCACCTCAATCGTTTGGCGAGAAGTAAACGTCACTTCTCCAGAACCGAATTTGCGCGCCGCTTCAGCGATAGCCAGAAGCTGATCAGCAGTGACCTTGCCGTTAACGGTGATTACGCGTGCCGAAAAAGAATCCGTACCCTTGTTGTGTAGCCAGCCTCTTCCCTTGAAAGACTTTATATCATCAGGTGTCAACGTTGTAGCCATAAGTTGTTCTCCTTTTTTGTCGTTTTTAAGAATGACCAAATGTATAATCCCAAAAAGTGCCTTTCAGCCCTTATCCTTTTCAAGCTTTTCATTTACGCACGCAATGAACGTTCGTGTGCATGGGCATGTGAGGCGGTAGTAGATTTCCTTACCGCGTTTCTCTATCGAAAGTATATCTGCTGCCTTGAGCGCGGAAAGATGCTGGGAAATAGTCGAGAAGTCGAGCTTCGTCAGTTCCACAAACTCGTGCACGCAATGCTCTGTCTGCATGAGCTGTTGGGCAATCCAGAAACGTACTGGGTGCCCCAACGCCTTGAACTTGGCGGCGGGCTTCGAACATATGTCTGCACAGAACTTATTCATTGTCTATTGTCTCTTTGATGTTTGGCAATATAACAAAATGAGTTTTTACTGTCAAGTCCACTTCCACGAAAAATGGCGACAGTTAACTTTGGCTTCACCCTCTACAATTGGGTAATAATACGAGTAAGACTCGTATGACATGTAGGACATTTCAAACTTTGAATTTAAATTTACTATCGGCAGATTCATTACGGAGGCACTTGCAAAACCCTGCAAATTCGGGAGGGGCAGCGTCCTCGCTGCCCACGATTCGCCGCCGTACGGGCAACGAGGACGTTGCCCTTCCCAGGTTTTGCAAGTGTCTCTACGAAATATTAGTCATTAAGACTTTTATTGCACCAAGCCGTACTCTGCGCGGCTCCGCATGAGTTTCAACTAACGAATTTATAATTACAACGAGAACCTGGAGCGGAAACGGAGAATCATATCCTTTAGGGACTGAGACGGCATCTCGACATAAGCTTCCCTCATCGCCTGAAGCGCCTTTGGGGCAAAACGGGCATCCTCGACGGACTCCAGCATCAGGGTCTGGTAGAGCACCTGGCGCAACTCCGCCCGGACCGCGCCTTCCGGTTTGAAAGCCAGCCCATGATGCGCCCAATAGAGCGCGGAAGCCTTCGGATCGCGCCAGTTTTGGGTGCCATACGTCCTGTCGATGTATGAGACCAGCGACGGATTCATCTTCAGTTGAGACCAGTCCCCTTTAGTTGCATCCACGATCTCCGCCCAACGCTTCGAATATAGAGGAGAGGCCACATCTATATCTCCGCCGATTTTCGACAGGAACAGCCATGCCAGCTCCCTGTGCAGTTCCGGACTGCGCGGATTGAGGCGCAGCCCATCATCCCGAAGAAGCTTCATGGCAGACTCAACCCAACGCCAGCGATCCTCATTCGTCGGCATCATCACTGAAATGTTGTATGCGAGATTCCATGCGGCATACGCCCACACCTCGGGCGTATGCGGCTCAAGCGTCGTGAGCAGATTGGCGATCTGTGCCATCTCGGCATAGCGGCCTTCGTTCTGCAGACGGTCCGCACGGAACCATACGATCTCAGAAAGTATGCCGCGAAATCCGCCAAGCCCCGCGACCACAAGATTCGCCTGGACCGAATCGGCTACGGGGACAGACCTCTGACATAGCCAGGCGGTGGCGCCAAGCAGCGGCAACGCAAGAACAAGCAGAAACCTCTTCATCAGACGAATCCGTTCTCGATGAGCTTCTCCATCGTCAAACCCGATTCCGTTTCGGGTTCCGAAGGTTCAACATCCACAACAAAACCCTTGCGCGCGTACGTTCCCAGGACATCCGTCTCGAGATTGACGCTGTCGCCGACCTTGAGCATTCCAAGGTTCGTCTCCCTGAGCGTAGTCGGGATCACATCCACCCTGAACCAGTCATCGCCAAGTCCGCTGACCGTGAGGGATACGCCATTAACCGCAATGGAGCCCTTCTCGACGCATCCGCATGCCAGTACGCGTCCGCAACGGAAAGTAAGCGCGAAATCACGTCCCTTCGGAGTCTTTGAAACCAAAACCCCGCGTCCGTCCACATGACCCTGCACGATGTGTCCTCCAAGACGGGCATTGGCCTTCATCGCACGTTCAAGGTTCACCTTGTCTCCCGGCTTCAGTTCGGCGAGACCCGTACGTCGCTCCGTCTCACGAAGGACATCGGCAGTAAACCGCGTCGAATCACATCTGGCGACGGTCAGGCACGTGCCGTTTACGGCAACGGACTCGCCAGGCACAAGCGGTTCACGCCATGGCTCGAACGCAAACTCAATCACAAGCCCGCGTCCGCGGCTGATTCTCTTGACCGTTCCGATTTTCTCTACAAGACCAGTAAACATTTCGTTCTATCCATTAGGGAAATCGCATAATGCCGAAACCTGCGGAATGACCTTCGCCGAGGCAATAGGCCCGTCTCCTATGACCTTCGGCGCGAGAACCATGATCCACTCGTCAACAAGACCTTCCTTTGCCATGGAACGGGCCAGCGTCAGCCCACCTTCGCAAAGCACATGCATGAAACCCTTCGCGCCAAGATCCTCCATGACTCCGCGCAGGCCCCGTCCGTCCGGCGTTAAGACAAGCGTACGATCCTTCGCACCATCCGTAAAGATCTGCGCCTTGCGCGGAAGCCTCCCTGAAGACGTAACCACCGCCCGGTAGAGGTCATCGTTCCGCCGCCCATGGCTGAGAAGACTTGGATTGTCCTTGCGGACCGTCTCAGCACCAACCATTATCACATCGACCTGTTCGCGGAGACGTCCTGTCGTCTTTCGCGCCTGTTCGGACGAGACCCACTTTGCATCGCCGAAATCGTCGCAAATCTTACCGTCAAGAGACATCGCAAGCTTCACCGTGACAAACGGCAGACCTGTATTTACATGCTTCGAGAACGGCGCGATGAGACGCAACGCCTCTTTTACGCAAGCGCATTTCTCCGGATCACGCGAACGCAGCCAGCATTCCGTCTCAATTCCGGCCTTGCGGAGAACCTTCGCCGCCCTTCCCGCATTCTTGGGATTGGGATCTGGGATCGCCCATACAACCCTTGATACGCCCGCGGCGATCAAAGCGTCGCAGCAGGCGCCCACGCGTCCGGCCTTGGAGCAAGGCTCCAGCGTAACGTACACCGTCGCACCCCTTGCGCCACCATGCCTTTTCGAAGATTTCAGGGCCGCCGCCTCTGCATGATCCGTGCCACAGCGGACATGGCGACCTTCACCGACGATTACACCATCCCTAACCACGACAGCGCCCACTGGAGGATTAGGGCGCGTATGCCCCCTGCTCCGCGCCGCAAGCGCAAGCGCACGCTTCATGAAGATGGTTTCGGACACGGACTCTCGCATACGCGACTGGGAAAGGCTCATTGTCCTTCGCCGGACTTTTTGGACTGAAGCGACTTGGAGTATTTGTCAAGAACTCCGTTCACGAACCTTCCGCTCTGGGAGTCGGAGAAGAACTTCGCAAGATCCACCGCCTCGTTGATGGCAATCGGCGCAGGGAGCTCTGAATCATATGTCAGCTCCCAAGCCCCAAGACGCAATACATTGCGGTCAACCGTTCCGAGACGGTACATCTGCCAATGGTCGAGAAACGGTTCAAGCGCAGCATCAAGCTCGTCCTGATGGGCAAGCACACCCTTTATGCGCTGTTCGGCGAACTCTTTCATGCTGACAAGCGAAGCGGCGTGCTTTTTGCCCTTGACCGTGAACGCCTCCCTGACGCCGTATTCACCATCCTCAATGCTGTTGCGCTCAACGTCAATCTGCATTTCCCAAAAAGCCGACAATGCTCCGTCAATGCTGCCCGGCGGATTGAGATCACATTCACAAAGCATCATGATCGCCCACTCTCTGGCCTGTCTGCGAGTAACCATCTGACAAATACCTTTCTTCTACCTTTGACGATGAAACAGATATACGCCTATTGCAATAAAAACAACATCTGGCAGGAAGGCCGCGA
>JAFXEA010000596.1 GCA_017521065.1 Kiritimatiellia bacterium
CAGCATCTTGAGATATCTTGGAGATATCTTTATCTCGGGAAGAGACCGGTCGTCAACCTCCGCAATCCAGCACCCATTGCGCAGAACAGCATGCACCTCGGGCTTCACGATGCGGTTCGAGTCCCCAGAACCCGGAAAGGCCCGCCCGGGCCTAGGGTCGAGCGTTCGCAATTCCCGCAATGCCTTGGCGTAATCCGCACGGGTGATGTCAAGAGCGGCAAGTATCTTCGCAACACGTCCGGCGGCAATGTCCTCAAGATGGTTCTCTATGAGAAGCCGCACTTCGTCCTCCCATGGCGAATCGTCCAGCTTGTCCATCTGCGCAAGGAGACATTCCTTGAGGCTTCTAGCCCCGCATCCAAGAGGATCGAAACGTCCTATCGCCGTAAGAACCTCCAGCACATGCGCTTCGCTCTCGCCGGATACCATCACAACGTCAGGCAGTGAACCATCGAAATACCCGTCGTCATTCAGGTTGCCTATAAGGGTTTCGGCAAGGGCGTAGTCGCCAGGCGGCAAATCGGACATCGGAATCTGGCGTTCAAGATGATCGTGAAGCGTCTCTTCTTCAACTTGATTGTCAAAGAAGCGCTGTCTGCGCTCCATGTCGTCTTCGTTCGGATTGACGGAAGGTGTCGCCTCATCCTCCGGCATTGCGGAGGATATTTCGCTTTCTCGCCTGTCATTCTGCGAAACCGCATCGTCCATTGGACGCTCCAGCACGTGATCGACATCTTCGATCACAGGATTGAGCGATATTTCGCGGACAATCTCCTGGCGGAGATCGGGCAGGTTCATTGCAAGCATGCGAATCGACTGGCGCACGGCAGGCGCCAGCTGCTGCGACTGTTTCTGCCCTTGCTGAAAGGAGAGCATGGCTCCCTCAGGCAGTCTGCGCAAGGAAGCGCAGGTCGTTCTCGTAGAGCCAGCGAATGTCGGGAATTCCGTACTTGATCATCGCAATGCGCTCAACGCCGAAGCCAAACGCGTAGCCGGACACCTCCTCAGGGTTCCAACCAACATGACCGAACACGCGAGGATCAACCATGCCTGCTCCGGCGATCTCAATCCAACCCGACTGCTTGCACACCTTGCAGCCAGCCCCCTTGCACACGTGGCAACGGAAGTCGACTTCCACGCTCGGCTCGGTGAACGGGAAGAAGTGAGGACGGAAACGCACTCCGCCATCGCCCATCATCTCCTTTGCAAAATAGGAAAGGACGCTCTTGAGGTCCGCAAGCGACACAGGCTTCACATCCACATAGAGACCTTCGATCTGGTGGAAGTTCGCAGAATGGGTGGCGTCCGTCGTGTCACGGCGATATGTGCGGCCAGGGCAGATCACGCGCACTGGAGGCTTGTTCTGCATCATCGTGCGGATCTGAACCGGAGATGTCTGCGTACGGAGAAGCGCGTCCGCCGCGAGCCAGAATGTGTCAGATCGGTCCTGCGAAGGATGGTGCGGCGGCGTGTTGAGAGCCGTGAAGTTGTTGAAGGGATTCTCGATATCTGGACCATCGGCGACCGTGAAGCCAAGGCGCGAGAAGATGCGGGCGGACTCAGCGATCACCTTCGATATCGGATGCGCCGCACCAAGCTCTGGCCAGATTCCGGGACGTGTCACGTCCACATTCTCGACCTTGCCGGAAGCGGCCTTGGAAGTTCCTGCCCCCTTCGCAGCAAGCGCGTCCTCAACTTCTTTCTTCCAAGCCTGTACCGCTTTACCAAACGCAGGACGCTCCTCCTTCGGAACATCCTTCATCGCCTTGATCAAAGCGGGAATCGACCCGTTGCGGCCAACGTACTTTACACGGAGAGCCTCGACGGCATCTGCACCTTCAGCCGCCGCTATCTCCGCCAACGAAACCTTTTTGCCTTCTTCAAGTTCTGCAAGTGTCATGCTTCTGTATTCCTTCTTTGGTTGCAAATTATACCATATTTTCATCGGAGATTTAAAAACCGAAAACAAGAAGACAGGCAGTCAAAATGCAATCCGTTCAGATTCGCGGCCTTTGCAGCGTCCGCTAGAGGTTTTTTCCGGCAGGATTCCAGAGATAAACTCCGACACCCTCCACGGCAATGCAGACATAAGCCACACGCCGAAACGCATCGGCCACGGGAACGCTATCAGTCCGACATTCCTGTCCACGCGGTCAAGCATGACCTTTGCCGCCCTGTCCGCCTCCATGAAAAAAGGCATGGGACACGTATTGCGGTCGGTTATGCGCGATCTGATGAAACCCGGACATATCACGTTCACCCATATGCCTTCACGCTTGAGCATTCCACGCAACGAAAGCCCCCAGCTTTTCATTGCGGCCTTTGTTGCGGCGTAGGCTGGACACGTCGAAAGCGGCGCATATCCTGCGATACTTGCAGTCAACACGATCTGCCGTCGGTCCGAGCCAATGCCTCCAGCTTTATTGCTGCGGAAAATCTCAATCACAGGCAGAACGACATTCAGGTTTCCGTCGACGTTCGTGGCGAACGTCCTGCGCACGTTCGCCGCGTTTTCAATCCCTGTACCGATTCCTGCATTGGAGAACACCACCTCAAGCGGAGCGATTGCGTTGCATTTCTCAAGCCATTTGCGGACAGATTCTTCATCCGTGACGTCAAGCACTTCACCGAGAACGGTCAACTGTTTTCCGGAATCGCACTCAGCAGCAGCCTCACATTTGCGAACCACGGCTGATACACGCTCCGCATCACGTCCGCAAAAAAAGATGTTGCGTACGCCTCGCTTCACACATTCAACGGCAAGAGCCTCGCCGATGCCGCTGGATGCTCCTGTTATGAGAACGGTATTTGGATTTTTAACATTAGACTTCACTGCAACATCCTTTCATGCAATGTCAAGCAAACGATTTGCGATTGCAAATCATCGCAACGCCGAAGAAAGAACAGAGACCCCGAAAATCGCTGCGGTCTCGGCTCTAAGTATTGTAGGGCCGAAGGTGGTTGGCGTCGCTATCGAAAGAAGTTCATTCAGCTCTTCTGGGGTAAAATCCCCTTCCGGACCGACATACAGCGCGAATGATCTCGCCGAAGCATCATCAGCCAACCTGCGCTGGACGGCGTTCAGCAGATGTTCCGGCGGCGGATCAACAAGAGCGCCTACAAAACAGGCACACTCTCGCACCATAGGAAGAGTCTCATCGAAATCCATCGCTTCACAGATTTCCGGCAACCATTTTGCGTCTGACTGGCGTGCGGCATCCTCTGCTATGCGTTGCCAGCGGTCGCGCTTTGCGGCACGATCTTTACGGTCAATCCGGACAATGCATCTGTCGGATATGACAGGAACGATCCGCGTAACGCCAAGCTCAACGGCCTTCTCGACCGTCCAATCCCACCGCGAACCTTTCGTTATACACGCAAAAAGCGTAAGCTCAAAAGGAGACTTCGGCGAAACGGAAATCCCTCCATCCGCATCAAGAGACGCGGAAGCAGAGGCGCCGCATCTGAAAACGCGCGAACGTCCCGCTCCATCAAAGAGCTCCACGGTCTCACCCGGCCTTGGACGCAGCACTCTCAAATGATGAGCGGCATCCTTCGGCAAAATAGCCGAATCGGATTCAAGCAGTTCCGTACCAACCAAAAGCCTATGCATAGCCATTCGTAATCCTCATAAGTGCTTTTTCCAGAACGACAGCCATTCCGCTATCAGATCCTTCTGCATTTCATCTGAAAGAACAGCCTTCACCGCCTCATTGCGGCTACGGGTGCGCACAAGAGCTTTCATCAAGTCTGCGCGAAGATTCTTGAATGGCTGAAAGCGCACATCGGGAGCTCCAACCTGAAGGAAGTATGCAAC
>JAFXEA010000597.1 GCA_017521065.1 Kiritimatiellia bacterium
AATCGCGGGGATAAGATGAACTATGTTTTCTATAAAGAAAATGACGGCAAGGTCATCGCTACGGAAACCGTGTCCGAAGAAGACTTCAATCGGGTAGATGTGGCCGCACAGTATGTGATGCGCATTTATCGTGTGGAAGAGATTTTTCACATGATCATGTCTGCGTTGCTGGAATTTAACCGTCTGATTTTTCAACGAGCCGATCAAGGACGTATTGCCGAAGATGATATATTGGACAATGAATTGTTTCGTATTCGTATTAACCAATGTGCGGCGACTTTCCTGACATCACTTGACATGTATCAAGAGTATCTACATCCTACGGGTGGACTATCGCCGTTTTCAATATCGGTGGATAAGTTTAGAGATGACCGTTTTGAAGTTTGCAAAGCTGTACGGAATTACATACAGCATATTTCTACCGTAGGCATCAATATTAGCTGGGGGGGAAGTGCTTGTGCATGTGGCGAGAAAATGTGTTCATTCTCAGTGTCTGCCGATGCGGATGAAATGAAGAAGAACAAGGATAAGTTGCGGAAAACAACGTGGAAGAGCTTGAGTAAGTACATCGACGGCAAATCAGAACTAAATCTCTTTGAGATTTTTAATGGTGTTGTGGATGTCCTGTCTGCTATTCAGAAAGAAGTGCGTGCTTCTACAGAATACGCCATAGAATACCAAAACCATGCACAATTTCTTTCCAAGATGTATGCAAGGTTAATTGCAAGAGACTTTTGGTTGTATCGATTAGAAGGTGACAGTGAATATGAGTGTAAAGGACATACCCCGTATTTTTACGACCGCCAGCTAAAAGCAATTGATTATTTACGACGGCGTTATAGATGCGAGGGCAATTCCATCGTTAACGGGTTCTATGCTACCACTGCACCCCAGAACATGGTTAATAGAATGGCGAAAGCGGATAGAATTGTTGAACGATACGTTAAGGACAATGGTGTCGTAGCTGAATTTGACAGAGGCAATCGAAAAATCACAAGTTCCCAGTTCACGACACCTAAGATGCGTGAATGGTACTTGCATTAAGATACATAAACTATAAAGGAGTGCAGAAGGACTACCGTACAGGAGCAAGTACATGCATGATGAAAGGTAGAAGACGATGCAACAGGACATTGAAGACGATGAAAACAAGGACATTGTTATTGGCGGCGGTGGCCGTGTTAAACCTATTTGCTGAAGGAGAGTACAAAATGCCGATGTTGAAATGGGCGGGGAAAGAGAAGGTGGTCAACCACCACAATGATGTGCCGTTCAGGGTGCTTGAACGGAAGTGGGGATGGGGGAGCGCTCGGACGGAAGGCCCGGATAATCCGGAAACTCCGGAAATTCCGGGGGGCTTCGCCGCCGAGAACATGGTCATCCACGGCGACAATCTTGCCGCGCTTAAGGCGCTTATGCCGCAGTATGAGGGTAAGGTCAAGTGCATTTACATTGATCCTCCGTACAATACTGGAAACGAAGGCTGGGTTTACAACGACAACGTGAACGACCCGCAGATCAAGAAATGGCTAGGCGAGGTTGTCGGTAAGGAAGGCGAGGATTTCTCGCGCCACGACAAATGGCTCTGCATGATGTATCTGCGTTTGCGGCTTTTGCAAAAATTGCTTTCAAATGACGGTGCAATCTTTATCAGTATTGATGACAATGAACTCTGCTCATTGAAATTCATCTGCGATGAGATCTTTGGTTCTAGGAATTTTGTATCGAATTTTATCTGGTATAACACGGGTCATACCGACAAACAGGAAGACATCACAAATGTTCATGAATACATTTTGTGTTATGCCAAAAGTAAACCTGCTTTACATATGAACAATGTCGTAGATCCAGCTACGGCAACAGATTCTAAAATCAGAAATTCCTTCGCGGAAAATTCTATAACAAAGAATGGTTTTAAGAATCCACCTTCTGAAATATTGCTTCCTAAAGGATTTCCTTGTGAGAGTGAGTCGCTTGTAAAACTCAGGCATGAAAAGATTGAAGAATTGATCGCTGCGGCGAATGAGAAGCGCTATATTACTCGTGAAATAACCAAGAAATATGGAATCTCATATCCAGCGCGAATTGACGATATGGTTGTTAAGTCGTATCAGTTATCGCAACCCTGTAGGGTGTTCTCGGGCTGGATGAACAATGGCAAACTTAAGCAGTTTATAGCCAACGATTTCAAACCTTTGGTTGAAGATGATGGTACGCAACTCCGATTCTACTTGTCAAAAAATGGTGTAATTTATTATAGAAGAGATGGACGAAAAAATCATTATGTCCAAACTGTTCTCCAAAACCAAGACACAACGGAGAAGAACAAGTATATGCTGGAATCAATGGGTATTCAATTTGATTATCCCAAGCCTACAGGGTTGATTGAGTATTTGCTTTCGTTTTATTGTACGCCTGATGCGATTGTCCTTGATTCCTTTGCCGGCTCTGGTACGACGGCGCATGCGGTTTTGAAGATGAACAAGGAGGACGGCGGCAACAGGAAGTTCATTTTGATTGAGATGATGGACTATGCCGATACGGTGACGGCGGAGCGCGTGAAGCGTGTTATAAGTGGGTATGGCGAAGGGGACAAAGCCGTGGAAGGAACGGGTGGCGGTTTTGGCTACTACGAACTTGGCGATCCGTTGATGATCGGCGAGAATCTTAACGAGGCCTTGCCTCTTGAGAAGATTCGGGAATACGTGTGGTACATGGAGACGCGAGGCGCGCGCCGCCCGGAGAAACCGGATAATCCGGACAATCCGGAAAAACCGGTGAAACCGGATAATCCGGAAAATCCGGGGGAGCCGTATCTTCTCGGCGTTGCCGATGGCACGGCCTACTACTTCTGCTACGAGCGGGGGAAGGTCGTCAAGCTCAACCGCGCACTTCTCAGGAAGCTCAAGACCAAGGCAGAGCGATATGTCATTTATGCCGACCTCTGTCTTTTGGATGATTCGGAGCTTGAAAGATACAACATTACCTTCAAGAAAATTCCAAGAGATATTGCAAGATTGTAACGGAGACCTGCCATGATCGATTCCAGAAACATCAAGTTGGAGTATCGCAACGGGCGGCCTAGTGTGCTCAGAAAGGCTACCGTCTGGCAGGAACTCAACTTCTACAAGCGGAGCGAAATACTCTATCAGCTTACTGTCGCGTTTTGCCGGCGCTTCCTTCCGAAATACGGCGACCGCACGGTAGATCAAATGGTTCAGGCGGCCCGTTCCACGAAACAGAACATTGTCGAGGGATATTCCGACGGCCAGACCTCATTCGAAACAGAACTGAAACTTCTTGGCGTGGCGAGTGGATCGAACCAGGAACTGCTCGCCGACTATCGCGATTACCTCGCCGCAAACGGTCTCTCCGAATGGAAAGGCGTCAACCCGCGTTTTGAGGCCCTGCACAGATTTTGCCGCGAGAATACCGACCTTGTCGCATTCCAGCCGTATTTCAGCAAGTGGACAGCCGACGAGATGGCGAACTGCGCAGTCTGCCTGTCGCACATGATCGACAAGGCGCTTGCGACAACCATCGAAAAGAAAGACGAAGAATTCGTGACGCAGGGCGGCATACGCGAACGGATGACTGCCGCGAGGCTTGGCTACCGCACGGATCAGCGCGAGCGCATCGCGGCGCTGGAGCGCGAAAATGCCGCGCTAAAAGCGAGGATTGCCGAATTTGAAGCGGTAATCGCCGGAAATTCCGGAGACTCCGGAAAGGCCGGAAATTCCGGAAAGACCGGAAACTCCGGGAGAGGAGCATAACCATGGAATTGAAAACATATCAGAAACTTGTTCTCAAAGACATTGACGCATATCTTGACGCGCTGATGAAGACGGACGGGATTAACGCTGCGTGGAAGGAGTATTGGGCAAGCAAAGGAATCGGGGCTGGATTTACTGCCTACTACGATGATCTTGCTGGTGCGCCTAACGTGTGCATAAAGGTGCCGACAGGCGGCGGCAAGACATTTCTCGCGGCATCTTCTGTCAAGACGGTGTTCGACAAGCTGCCGACGGGAAAGACGAAGTTCGTGGTGTGGCTTGTGCCGAGCGACGCGATTCTCACGCAGACCGTCGCAAATCTGTCGAATCCGAACCATCCGTATCGGCAACGGCTCGACAGGGACTTTGGCGGATGCGTCAATGTCTATACGAAGGAACAGCTTCTAAACGCCCAGAACTTCAAGCCGGCGGATGTCATGGAGAACTTGAGCATAGCGATATTCTGCTATGCGTCGATTCGCGCCAATCCGAAGAGCAAGGACGACAAGAAAATCTATCAGGAAAACGGCAACCTTCTTGGCTTCGCGGAGATGTTCAACTACAAGGAACTTCTTTTGGCCGATACGCCTGATACTGCCTTGCTGCAGGTCATCCGCCAGATGAATCCTGTTGTTGTGGTGGACGAGAGCCACAATGCGAAAAGCGAGTTGAGCATTGCCATGCTCCAGAACCTGAATCCGTCTTTTGTTCTTTCCATGACGGCTACGCCAACCAAGCGGAGCAACATCATCTCGTATGTGAATGCGCGGGAGTTGAAGAAGGAGAACATGGTAAAGCTGCCGGTCGTGGTGTACAACCGCCCCGACCGCAAAAGCGTAATCTACGATGCGGTAAAACTGCGCGGCGTACTGGAACTGAAGGCAAAGGCGGAGGCGACATCTGGCGGGAACTATGTGCGTCCGATTGTGTTGTTTCAGGCCCAACCCAAAAATACCGAGGATTCGGCGACGTTCGAGAAGATCAAGGCGAAACTTGTCGCGATTGGCATAAAGGCAGAAGAGATTGCGATAAAGACCGCAGACAAGGACGACCTCAAGACGGTCGATCTCATGGCGCCCAATTGCCCTGTCCGCTACATCATAACCGTTAATGCGCTTAAGGAAGGATGGGATTGTCCGTTTGCATACGTTCTTGCGTCGCTTGCTAACAAGACATCGCAAGTAGATGTCGAACAAATCGTAGGCCGCATACTTCGACAGCCTTATGCCAGAAAGCATGGCGAGAAGCTTCTTAACATGTCGTATGTGCTTGCTTGCAGTGCGGATTTCCAGGCAACGGTCAAGAGCGTGGTGGATGGCCTCAACGGAGCCGGATTCAGTGCGAGTGATTATCGCGTGGCGGATGCAAATGACATGGCGACGGCACCATCGCCCGAACTAGTCCAGACGACATTGGACGATTTCTCGGAGGTCAAGCCATGCGAGCCGTCCAACGAAGATTTAGAAGACGATCTTTCTGATGTGCCGGACGAAAAGATCGATATTCCGAAACAAGACGATGTGGAGACGCAGACGAATACAGATGCCGCCATTGGCGAAATTATCAATACAGCCGAGGCGCAGGGTGACGATTACGAGCAGAGCAACAAAGAAGACGGTGGTGAGCACTTGTTTAATCTGGGAGGTTCAAGCGTGAAAATACAACGTATGCAACCGGAATTTGCCGCTGAAGCGGCTCAGCTGGAGATTACGCAGTTCATGGTTCAGGATGATGCTGGCTTTTTCGGTGGTGACGAATTGCTAGTGCCTCTGAATGAGACTGCGTTACTTGATGGATTTACTCTTGCGGCGAAAGATGCAGCGGTGCCATTCAATCTTGCAGTTTCGGGAGCCGTTCGCGTTGATATATCCGAAAGTGGGGATGTTACGCCAAAGTGCAAGCAGCTGACGAAATCAGAACTTGAGTATTTTTCCGCGCAACTTGCGACAAAGACTACTGACGACAGGATAAATGCTTTGCTCAACATGGCAGCAACACAGCTTGACAGTAAGATTGACTTCTGCCAGAAGAAGGAGATCAAGGACTATGTTGTGCGTGTTGCGCAGCAGCTTCCTGCCGCTGAGCGCAACCAACTGTCATTGGAACTCTTGCCGTCGTTTGTCCAGTGCGTCAGGGACAAGATAGACAAACTTGCGAAGCAACACAAGAGGTCAGCTTTCAACGACAAGATAAATCAGAACGTCGTAGTGTGCAAGGCAAATTACAAGTTGCCGCAGACGATACTGCCGATTCCTGCCGTTACTTATATTGAGAAATCTTTGTACACAGGTGAATATGCCGACATGAACCCTGAGGAGTTGTCGGTGATTCAGGCAATCGCAAGTAAGGAGAATGTGAAATGGTGGCATCGGATCAAAGACCGCAAGGGGTTCTGCATCAACGGCTTTATTAATCACTATCCTGACTTTATGGTTTATACCGATAAAGGCAATGTGGTGATGGTTGAGTATAAAGGCGCAGACAGGGATGGTAGCGATTCTCAGGCAAAGGCGGAACTCGGACGCATCTGGGCTGACAATGCGGGGCAGAAGTACAAGTATTTCATGGTGTTCCTGAAAGATGGCGATGCCGTACAGGGAGCTTTGAAGATCGACGCGTTCTTGAATACCATTGAGAAGTTGTAATATGTATGTAGATGATGAGGTGTGGTGGTATGTGGATCGCACCGAACTCTGAAAGCGAGAAAGGGGCAAAGTTAATGAATCTGAAGGACGAAATACTTGCTGGCGAATCATACTCGCTTGAATTCAAGCTTGTCCCGAACGAGGACAGGATCAAATACCTGAAGACGGTGGTCGCGTTCGCCAACGGCAGGGGGCGGATAGAGATTGACACGCAGGAAAAAAGAAATGAATGCTGAAGAACTTGAAAAGATTGTCGCAAGGCACGAGATGCAGTGCCTGGAGGTGAAGGAGTCCTTCAATGTCGAGTGCATCGAGACGGCTTGACAAGGAGCGACTGATGGCAGAAGAGGAAAACCAAATCATACTCTACACGACCGACGACGGGAAGTCGCAGGTTTCGCTCATGTCGCGGGATGGGCGCGTCTGGTTGAACCACATGGCGCAACTGCGGCGCTGATTCCCGTGGGGGCGTTATGAATCCGTCTCGCGGGGTGGTGGTGCGCGTTCAAAAGACTCTGATGGAGGCGAAAGCAACATGAAATGCATTGTAGAGCTCTTCGGCGACGACCAGAACGGGCGGAAGATGATCGCGTGGGGGCGGCGCATCGGCTGTGCGGACGCAGGCCATGTGTTCGATCCCGATCGGCGCAAAGTCGCCACGCGGCTGCTCGTGGACGACGCCAATCCGTCGCAGCGGTCTTACCTCCTCGAACTCGTCGACAATCCCGTCGGCGTGAAAGCCATCGTCCCGGCGTAGGATAGATATGGTATAATCTTGTGCCTTCAACAAGGCAAAAACAATGAAAGCTTCTCTTCTATCGCTTCTGTCGCTTCCGTTCATTGCCCTCTCCGCCCATGCGGAGGGCGGCTATACGAACCACGCCGGAAACGTGGTCGCGGGATGGCCGGTCAAGCTCACGGCGACGCAGGTCACGTTGGCGGAACGCGCTACACCAGCGGCGCGATTGGGGCATCGCGCCCTGCCAACTGCCGACCACCAGCCACCTGCCACCAATCACCAGCCAACTGCCACGTATCCGCTCTCCATCTTCCCCGAATCGGAGCGGCGGCGCATCGCGGCGGACTTCGGCCAGCCGCGCGGCAGCAACCCCGCTGATTTCCGTGTAGCCCTGCACCGTCACGGCATTCTATCCTGTCGCAGAAAACATGGAGCCGGAAATTGGGGCTTGGCAGGCGTTTCGCGAGAGGCGCAAATTTGGTATAATGTGAGGTGCCGCATGAAGCTCTGGGCCGGTCGGGGTGGAACGTCGTCCGTCCCCAGGGGATGTTCAGGCAATGAAAAACCGAAGGAGAGTGCAAGATGATGAATAGAACGCAGCTAGGAATCTACGTCGCCGCCGTGTTCGCGGCGGCGCTGGGCGCATTCGCCGGCGAGCGCGTGTACATCTGGCCGGACGGCAAGATGCCGGACTCGCAGCCGCATCAGATCGCGGCGATGACCGACGCGGTGCGGGCAAATGGGTTCAAGCCCGATGAATGGCGCCGGCCGTACATCGAATGGAGCAAGGCGCCGGCGAAGCCCAACGGATGCTGCATGATTCTCATCTCGGGCGGCGGCTACACCTGCTGCTGCGACGTGGGGCTGGTGAAGATGTGGAACGAGAAGTTCACGGCCAGGGGATTCCAGTGCGTGAACCTGGTGTACCGCACGCCGCGCCCGAAAGGCCTGCCGATCCACCAGAGCGCGTGGGAGGACGGCCAGCGCGCGGTGAGGCTGGTGAGGTCCGCCGCAAAGGCGAAGGGCTTCGACCCGGAGAGGATAGGCACGATCTCGATGTCCGCCGGATCGCACCTCGCCACGCTGCTCGCGACGAGCGCGCTCACGCCCGCCTACCAGCGCGTGGATGCGACCGACGACGTGCCCTGTCACATCAACTGGGCCATCACCGGCGCCATCGCATACGCGATGACGGACGGCATCGGCGACCCCAACTCGCGCAACGGGCAGGCCATCGACGCGAAGCTCGACACGTGCTTCAGGTTCGACGCGAAGACCGCCCCCATGTGCATGTTCCACGGCAGCGCCGACGGCTATTCGCCCACGGCCTCCACGTTCGTCTACCGCGAACTCAGAAAGCGCAAGGTCCCCGCCGAGCTCCACCTCTTCGCCGACCGTCACCACGGGTTCTGGGGTCAGGACGGCAGGGGCGACAGGGCGGCCGCATACGACAACTGGTTCGACCGCGCGGTGGAGTTCCTCGCGCAGCTCGGCTTCACGGGGCCGCTCGCCCCGGCCGAAGACCTGATGCGACGCTACGCCAGGGACTTCCACGACCCCGCCAAGTACGCCAGGGAGGAGCTGTGGCCGAAGGGCAGAATCCCCGACTTCCAGAAGCACCAGTGCGTGCCGTATCTCGAATGGTACATCCCCTCGAACCTCACGACGAAGGCGATCCAGATCATCTACTCCGGCGGCGCCTACATGGGCAACGGCCCCGAAAGCTTCGAGGTCGCGCCGGCGCGGCGCTTCCTCAACGAAAAGGGCATGGCCGTGGTCACGATGAAGTACCGCACGCCGCGTCCGAAGGGCCTCGCCAAGCACACGACGGCGTGGCAGGACCTGCAGCGCTGCATCCGCATCGTGCGCTCCAAGGCGGCCGCCAAGGGGCTCGATCCCGGCCGCATAGGCATCATGGGCTCGTCGGCGGGCGGCCATCTCACGCTCATGGGCGTCACGAGCGCGCGCAGCCGCTCGTACTGGAACATCGACAAGATCGACAACATCCCCTGCAACGTCCAGTGGGGCGTGGGCATCTATCCCGCCTATGCGCTCACCGACGGCGCTGAAAAGCCCAACGCGACGGGCGGCAACGACGACTCCGCGCGCCTCGTGCCCGAGTTCGCCTTCGATCCTGACACGTGCCCGATGGTGTTCATCCACGGCGACGCGGACGGATGGCTTTGGTGGTGGCAAACAGCGGCAAAAGCAGCGCCGCGAGCACGCCGCAATACACGTTCGGCAGGTTGCCCGACCGGATGGTGGGCGTGG
>JAFXEA010000598.1 GCA_017521065.1 Kiritimatiellia bacterium
AAACACGAATTTCGCAAAGGACGGCATTCCGTGGATGGCGGTAGAGGACTGGAGGAAGATGCTTCGCACGCTCAAGGAGGAAGACGGGGTCAACGCAATCCGCTTCCATTCCTGGGCTCCGCCCGCCGCCGCGTTCGCCGCTGCGGATGAACTCGGCATCATCATGCATCCTGAGGCCGGACTCTGGACGGACAAGTGGATGATGAGCAGCGCCGACGAACTTGGCAACGGCAAGCCTGTCGATGAATTCGCCAAACGTGAAATGAAAGCCATTGCCGATACGTTCGGCAATTCACCTTCGTACGTTTCGCTTTCTCTCGGCAATGAACTCGGTACTTCGAACTTCGATACGATGGGCAAATGGGTCGCCGACCACAAGAAGTACGATCCGCGCGCGCTTTGCTATGCGTCCTCTGCGCGGAAGATAACCTCTGCGGACGATTTCTCGCTTTCGCATGTCGTGCCGGGGAAAGGGCTGGCGCGCGAAAAACTTCTTCCCCATACGGATTGGGACTATGAAAGCATCTATGCGGCGGCGAAGGTCCCTACGGTCGCCCATGAGATCGGACAATGGCCGGTATATCCCATTTGGGACGAACTTCTCAAGCCGTTCATCGGAACGATGCGTCCCTGGAATCTCTCGCGCCACTATGACACCGCCGTTTCCAAGAATGCCCTCCGTTTCCAGCGCGAATACCATGCAGCATCGGCTAAGCTGAACCGTCTCATATACAAGGAAGAAGTTGAAAGTTTCCTCCGCACTCCTTCATGCGCCGGATTGCAGCTCCTCAACATCCAGGACTATACAGGTCAGGGCGAGGCGCTTGTCGGATGGCGCGATCCGTTCTATGAACTGAAGTCCGGTTTCAAGGGAATGCCACCGTTCTCGAATGTGTGGGGACCGGTAAGTTTCCTTGCCCGTTTTCCCCGTTTTACCTACGTTGTAGGTGAAACGTTCCGCGCCAAACTTCAGATTCGCAACCTGACGGATAAGACATTGACGAAAGGCATGAAATACTTCTATGTCCTTGCCGGAAGAAGAGGCGAGATCGCGCTTCCGGAGGACATTGAGGCGGGTTCCGTCAAGACTGTCGGAACGGTTGAATGCATGTTGACCGATGCAATGGTGAAGTGCCGCCAGATTCTCCGTTTCGGGAACAACGAGTGGAACTTCTGGGTGTATCCCCGTGAAGAGAAATGTGCGCTTCCTGCCGGGGTTGTGGAGACTTCCGATATTGTGGTCATGAAGAATGCTCTTGCGGAAGGAAAGACAGTCCTCTATACCGGTTCAAGCTTCAAATCGGCGAAGGGCAAGTTCAAGTCCATCTACTGGAGCACCCGCTGGTTCCAGATCCCGAACACGACGGCGGCTGCGCTCGGTACGTGGTTCGATGTGCGGCATCCTGCGCTTTCCGGATTTGTGACGGATGATTTCACTGATTGGCAGTGGTATTCGCTTGCCCAGGGGGCGACGATCCATGCTCTCAAAGGATTGCCGCAAGATTACCGTCCGATAGCGCTTTCCGTGAACGATTTCCATTTCTCCGATTTCACCTCAACGATGTTCGAGGTTCTTGTCGGAAAGGGAAGGCTCTTCGTATGCGGATACAATCTGTCGGCTTCATCACCGGAGGCGAAGCGTCTGAGAGCCTGCGTATGCGCATATCTTTCCGGAAAGCCCGCCACCGGGACTGTCCAGATGCCGGAATCTTGGATTGACGGACAGTTCGCCGCCGTCAAGGCTCCAAATCTTTCTGAGACTGTGTACGATGTTTCAACGAACTGGGTCGGTCGTACGTTCAAGATGGAAATCCGTGGCGTGCCGCCCACGACCGGCGATGTGCGCATCGATTTTCATCAGCCCGGCGACGCCCTTACATCCGGAAGAGGTATCATTGACGACAAGGTGTTTCTGGTTCCGTTCACATACACCAAGGATTCGAAGACGCATGTTTCGGTTCCGGTCATACGCGAGGATTTCCTTGATGGTCGACTTGAACTTGAAGTCAATGTTATGACCGGTCCGGCCTTGGCGATCGACAGGATCCGAATTATTCCGAAAAGCGAATAGTTACGATACATTGTGCAGTGATAATGTTTTTTTTCATCAATCAATAAACAAGAAGAAATGAAAATGAAAATTGCGCCTGTGGTTATTGTCGCTTTCGTTATGGCGATTGTTTCGCCTGCCTTCGCAAAACAGCTGAAGGTGCTGATGGTCGGAAACAGTTTTTCCGTGTGCGTTCTCAAACAGATGCCACAATGCGCCGCTGATGCCGGGGTGGTTCTCGATCTCGCTTCGCTCTACATCGGGGGATGTCCGCTTGAAAAGCACTGGAAGAATGTAGAGATGGCGAAGAATGAAAACTTCAAGCCTTATTCGTTTTCCTACAATTATGCGTCCGTAAAGAACAAAGCGGATGCTCCTGTCGCAAAACTTGGCGGGAAAACCAATATTCCTCAGGCTCTTAAGGCCGATAAGTGGGATGTTGTGACCATCCAGCAGGCGAGTCCGAAAAGCCCGTTCCCTGAAACATACGAGCCGTTTGCGAAGAACCTGATCGCCACGATCCGCGAACATGCGCCGCAGGCTGAGATCGTGATTCAGCAGACGTGGAGCTATACTCCTTATTCCAGCTTCCTTGCAAGGAACAAAATGACGCCCAAGACGATGTACACAGCTGTCGAGGCTGCATACGCTAAGCTTGCGGAACGTTATGGACTTCGTACGATTCCTACTGGATGTGCGGTTGATATGTACAGGGATAGGTTGCCCGTAAAGTATGACAAGGTGCTTACGAAGGCAGAGATAGACGCTATCGCAAAGCCTGGTCTCATTGATTTCCAAGGAGATCCCGCCGGTTCATCGAAGTGGAAGAAGGGACGCAAGGGACAGAAGGATGCCAACAAGGTGAAGTTGCGCGTCGATGCATCCCATCTGAACAGCGACGGACACTATCTTCAGGCCTGCACCTGGCTTGCCACGCTTTTCAAGTATGATGTGACCAAACTCAAGTATGCTCCGGAAGGTCTTGCTCCGGAACGCGCTGCACTCATGAGAACCTGCGCAGCGGAGGCGGCCTCCATGTACGCAAAGTAAAGTGAAGCAAAACAGGAAAGCTGCATCCCGTTTGTAGTTGAGACAATGCATTCGGGCGGCACCTCGAACCTGCGCTTTAGGGACAGGAGATCTGACCGGATCGTTTTTGAGACAAAGGCCAAGAACGCATCAATGCAGATTGGTGGGTGTCACTCGCCGGTATTCATGCCGGATGGCCGTGCTGCGGTTTATGTTGCTGAAAATATTCAGCCATTGACAGATATTGTGATGGTTGACCTGCACAGCGGCAACACTAGGAAATTGACATCTGATGGCGCAGACAATCAATCTCCATCAGTCTCACCTGATGGCCGTCGCATCGTGTTTTCTTCGCTTGTCTCCGGTGTTCGATGTGTCAGGATGCTCAACCTTTTCGGAAATTAGATTTCGATGGCAGAATTTAGAGCGGCCTTTGTCGCGGTGAAAATTTCGGGTAGGATAATTCCGGAACAATAAGAATAATTAAATGCGATCAGTTGCATTTAATTTGTCCTGTCG
The DNA here is from genome assembly GCA_017521065.1 of Kiritimatiellia bacterium. GTDB lineage: Bacteria > Verrucomicrobiota > Kiritimatiellia > RFP12 > UBA1067 > UBA1731. The sequence continues at coordinate 3,599 of JAFXEA010000598.1, forward strand.
CCATTGAAATTTGTATTGAAAAAAAAAATGATTTTGGTATCCTAGCATTTGTTTTTGAAACAAATGGAGGCAAGGAATGCGAAAAGTCATAGTTGCAGGTTCTCTGCTTTTGTCGGTATCGATGAAGGCTGATGTCCAATATTGGTCGGATACTCCTGTTACCTCTCATTGGATAGGCGGCGAACGGGCTTTGGACGGCAACTATGCCTGCTGGACCAATCCTGCAAACTGGGCGGAAGGTGTTGTCCCTGGCAGATTTGTGACATGTGCCGATAATTTGGGGCGCTTGCCTACTGGTGTGGAGATTGCCACAAATGGATGCGGTGGTTGCATCGCGGTGTTCGATAGGGCATGCGATTATGCCAGAGTGGGACTGCAGGGGTTGATATCGATCAGTAATATTGTCGTTAAGGGAAGTTCGGTTCCTGAAATCATATTTGGGAACACCGAGCAGGAGTCACCGAGCCTGAACATCGAATTTGGAGGCGGAATATATGTGGATGCTGATGTGGAGCATGCACCGTTGGTGTACCCTCAGATATGCACATACCGCGGAAACCTTACAGGCACAGGAACTCCACTGTACATATGCAACGATTCAAAAACCGAATTCGTCTGGAGCATCTTTGGTGGTGTGATTCCTCAGTATTCCAGCTGGTCGGGGAATTTAAATTTACGGATGCAAGGTTCTGGGGATGTCCGTAAGACTGCGAAAATATACTATTCTAATTTTCAGCCGGTATTGTCGCTTGCCATGAATGGAGGAAGATTCATCGAGGATTGTCCTTCAAGCTTAGGAGGAGATACGTATCTGTACATAGGCATCCCCGAAACCGCTCCATGCACCCAGAAGATTGTTGTGAACGACGGAAAGCTGATGGTGTTGAGCAATGGCGGGGCTGTCATACAGGCTCGAAATGATGTTTCTCTGGAAGGTGCCGGCAAGATTCGTCTTTCCAACGATGCCGCTGCGATAGCCGCCTTTTCGGAGAAGAAAGTGTCGGTCCAATGCGAATTGACCCGTTCCAGCGGCAGCAAGGGTGTTGAAATAGGAAGTGAAGGTTGGAGTGGAACAGTCTCTCTTTCGGGTATGAATACATTCAGCGGCCCTGTTATGGTGCGCAGTGGCGCAACACTCGAGTTGATGTCGTTCGGTAACGTTGGTGAACCAGGGCCATTAGGTAAAGCCGATAGCCTTGCGATTAAGGGGAAGGCGAAGGTCCATTATGTTGGATATGGAGAGACTGTCGGTCATGCTATCGATATGCAGGATGATGGCACTCTTGCAAATGACGGTGGCGAGCTTGTTCTATCAGGAGGGGTTTCCGGCACAGGCAATCTGACATTGTCGGGCACCGGCGATGTTGTGATTGCATCTTCAGTCTTGTCACCGCTTTCGTTGAATCGCAATGTTAAGGTTTCGGTTGGAGACGGCAAGACTGTTGAGTTTAAGTCCGTTGTTCCAAATGGATATTGCATGGATGTGACAATGGCCGGCAACGGTAAACTCAAGATGCCGTCAGTTGCATCAGCGTCCATAATTGATTGGGTGCGGGTGAACGGACGGCTTGCTATTGTCGATGAAAATGGTTTCGTGTTTTCGGTCAACGAAAAAGATGCTGAAGTGTCGATCGATGCGCATGGAGGAAAAATCCCTGATGCCGCCGGTTCGCTTGTTTCCATAGATTCCGCCAATGGCGATCCCAATGAAAATGTGAAGCTCGCATCTTCCAGCGTTTCAGTATTTGCGGTTCGACAGAATCAGTCTGTTGATGACGCGATTGTTTCCATGTCGAAGGGAGATAGGCTTTCGGTCGACATAATCTCCGTTGCAGAGGGGGCAAAGCCCCTTGTGTTCAATGCAACAGGTGCGGCAACTGTCCAGAGTGCGGCGGCGGACGAAGTTACGGTCGAAACGGCGAATGGCTCGGAAGTCTCTTTTTCAGGGGCGGTAACCGTTCCGTTTGCTTCCTTGAGGGGTGATGGTGTAGTTCGTATAGGCGAGGGCTCGACGGTGGCTCATGTACGGGTTGATGATCCGATGTCTGCCGTTACGCTTTCTTCCGTCGAGGAGGAGACAGCAAGACTTGATCAGGTATCTGTTGTTAACGGTGCTTCATTGAAAATTTCCGGCGGTTTGCTCCGTCAAAGAGATGTAGATGATGCAAAAGTTCTTGAAAATGTAAATCTTGTTCCAAGTATAATAGCAGGATCAAATGACGTGGGAAGCCTGAGGTTTGAATCGGGGTCGTTCACTGGGCGTCTAGTTGTATCGAAGGGGGATAAGGCGAAGTCTCGAGGAGCGGTGTATCAATCAGGTGGTGAAATTGTCAATGTCACTCCGAAGGGTGAACAGAACTCTCAGACAGTGGGTGTAAACGGACACGGTTACTATGAAATCACTGGCGGAAAGTTTGTTGCTGCAGGGGCTTGGTACGTAGGGGCCAGCGGATATGGAATCATGGCTGTACACGGAGGCACGGTTGAACAGCTTTCAGCAAAGAATGGAAATTTGAACATAGGCGCGTGGGAGGGAACCGGTGTCGTGGATGTGCGGAATGGTGGAAAGATAATTCACACCGGCAGAGATCTGATGATGCCTTATTATGGCCGGTATGATGCAAATTCTGTGCTCACGATAGGAGACGATGGCCTTGTTGATATAGGCACCCAGAAATATGTGATAATGGCCGCTGGATATGCTCTTGGCAATGTATATCGCCATTCGGTGCTCAATCTGAACGGAGGTACGCTTATCGGTGATACGGTGGGACGCCATATAAATTACGTGACAAGTCCAGAAGGTAATTCTACCGATGTCAGACTTATCGCCAAGGCATTCGTGAATTTCGATGGCGGCATTTTCAGGAAGGCTTACAATTCATGGGGGGATATGCTTGGTTCGCAAAACGGCACGATTCTTTCTCCACATAGGGTTACGGTGTATTCGAGGGGGGCAACAATAGATTCAAATGGAATGAATTTCAGTATTGGTTCCGGAGCCGGTGCTTCATTGACGGCTCCTTCCGGAAAGGGGGTTGTCGCCATTCCTTTAGCAAAACCGATAAAGGGGCTGGTGGGGTCTCCGTATGTCGATATTTCCGGAGACGGTATGGGAGCAACGGCGTATGCCGAGTTTGATTCCGTATCTGGTACGGTCACAGGCATCCGTGTGACAAGCCCCGGCAACGACTACACGAGCGCGGTCGCAACATTGAAGTACGGCACGGAAACCATCGCAACGATAGATTGCGAACTAGGCGTGTGCGCATCTGGCGGTCTGACAAAAATCGGAGCCGGCACTTTGATCGTCAAGATAGCCAATACGTACACAGGAGCCACCGTGCTTAAAGGTGGCACGTTGCAGCTGGATGACGATAACCTGATCGCACCTGCATCGAAGCTTGTGCTTGACGGCGGCACTCTCGACATGAACGGGAAGAAGCAGGTGTTCTCCAGCGTAGAAGTAACGGAGAACGGAGGAGGCATTGTGAACGGAACGCTGACGCTCTCCGGGCTTACGGTTGATTTCAATGACGTGCTTGCTGGAAAATCTCTTGTTTACGATGGCGCAGTTGATTTCGCCGCTGGCGCGAAGTTCACTCTCCTGAACGCCGACAAGGTCACGAAACCTTCGCCGTTCCGCTACCGTCTTGCCGAGATCAAGGGCGGAATGTCTTGGGATGGTTTTGCCGTTTCTGATGCGACGTTCGATTCCCTGCCGGAGCGTTGGCAGATTCGGCGTGAAGGCAACAGGATCCTCCTTTGCTATCCGGTTGGGACGGTCGTCACGTTCCGGTGAACTGATACAGGAAATGAAACATATGATAAATAAGGCATGTGTGTTTTTTGTTGGAGTGATCCTTTTTGGCGTGTTAGCGGTTGCAGATACGTCGGTGTGGCGTCCGACGGAACGGTGGCGAGGCTTCAATCTGCAGGATGCACACTGGAAGCATGGCTGGATCGAGTTTGACGAGGACGACTTCCGTTTCATGAAGGAGTTCGGGTTCAATTTCGCTCGTCTTCCGCTGAGCTACCGCAGATGGCTGAAAGATCCCGACGACTGGGAGTCCATAGATCCGGCGAAGTTTGCGTTCCTCGACCGTGCAATCGCGCTTGGCGAGAAATACGGAATCCATATAATGGTGAATCTTCATCGCGCTCCCGGATACACCGTTGCCGGCGGGAAACCTGAGCCTGCGTCTCTCTGGACAAGTGCCGAGGCGGAGCGTGTGTTTCTTAAGCATTGGAAGTTCATCGCCGAACGCTACAGGAATGTGCCTCCGTACAGGCTTTCGTTCAATCCTGTGAACGAACCGGCAACTGCCCTCGATGAGGCTACATATGCCCGTGTGATGTCCAATGCAGTATCTGTGATCAGGTCTGTCACCCCAGAGCGGTTTGTCGTGGTGGACGGGATGGGGGGCGACAGGCATCCCGTTTCAATGCTTTTTGCCGACAAGGGAATAGGACAGGCCACACGCGGATACATCCCTGAGGCCGTTTCGCAGTGGAAGCCAGTCAGGGATGGCAAGGAACAGCCTCTGCCTGAATGGCCAAGGGTGGGACGTGCACCCGCAGGTGTCATCGCAGGTCCGTCAAAGCCGCATCTTGCCGCGCCGCTTGTCTTTCTGTGCGGTGGACCGGGTGTATTCACGTTCCATCCGTCACGCGTGTCGGGCGATTGTGTCCTTGTGGCAAGGTCTGGGGGCAGGGAGCTTTCGCGCATCGTGCTTTTGCCAAAGGAGAACGATGCGTTATGGAAGGACGTAAAATCGTACAAGAAGTGGAATCTTTCGCAAGGAACGTACTGCGGCAAATGGAAGTTCCAGCTTCCAGAAGGGATGAAGGAGGTTTCCATCGTGTGCGAAAGCGGCGATTGGATGGATTTCTCGAAGGTCGAGTACGCCACATTGGACGGCAAGAAACATGTGTCCACGCCGTTCTACCACCGCTTCGCGCCGCCGGTCAATTTCCGGCAGAGTCTGAAAGGCTGGGCAGGGCCGATAATGGGGTTCTATCCGGTGGACGAAAAGGGCAAGTGGGATCCGATCCGCTACAATGACCCCGGCAAGGAATATCTTTACCGTCAGGTGGTCAAGGCCTGGGAAACGCCCATCGCCAAGGATGTGTTTTCGTTCTGCGGCGAAATGGGGCCGGAGCAGGGGACGCCGCACAATATCCAGCTTTCTCTTCTCGAAGACTATCTTCAACTCTTCAAGGAACGGAACATGGGCTGGGCTGTGTGGCAGCTTCGCGGAGAGACAGGCGTTATGGACTCCATGCGCAAGGATGTTGACTACACGAGCTGGCGCGGACACAAGCTCGACTGGGAGATGCTTGAGCTCCTTCAGCGTTATTGACCGGTTGGCAATATAAAACGAGGTTCAGCAGAGGACCGGAAATGAAAATGAAGTGTGGAGCAAGAGGCAGCAGATTGTCCATCGCACAGGCGACGAACGGACTTCGCTTTGTTGCGTCGTCAGTCAAAGGTTTCAAGGCCGACCTGATTGCGTTCGAGACGCCTGGCGACAGGGATCTTTCGACGCCCATCGAGAGAAGCGCTCCGGATTTCTTCACGCGTGACCTGGATGAGGCCGTGCGTGACGGACGGATCGATTTTGCGATACATTCGGCGAAGGATTTGCCGGAGCCTATTGCGGATGATCTGGACTGGTTCTGGCTCCCGGAACGGGAAGATCCTCGAGACTGCTGGGTGGTGCGCAAGACGGATGAAGGCATTTTTGGCAAAGCCGTCAGAAGATGTGCGATAAGAATCGGTGTGTCGAGCGAACGGCGTTCCGGATATGCAAGGAGATGCTTGCCGAAGGCGAAGCTGCTTCCGATACGCGGTGCGATAGATTCGCGTCTCGCACAGCTTGCTGAAGGGCGGTATGATGCGGTTCTTATGGCGATGGCTGGGCTTAAAAGACTTTTCCCGGAATGGAAAGAGGGATGTCTGCCTTTCGGTTCCGGTGAGCTGTCTGTCATCCCAATATCCGTTGCGGAACTGCCGCCACCGGAAGGACAGGGAAGACTTGCCGTCGTGTACAGAAAAGGCAATGTCCGCATGAACGGAATCCGCCGAACGTTCATGAAGGCGGTGCGTTTCACGAGCGCGGGGATCGGCAGTCCGAACACGATGACCGTTAGGGCGGTGCGCGATATCGATGAGGCGGATGTCGTGCTTGCTGACGAACTTTCTGGAGCGTCTGGCTTTGGGCGTGATGTCGAATGGATCGATGTCGGTAAGCGATGCGGCGCACATACGAAGCTTCAGCCGGAGATAACGAGGCTGATATGCGATGAGGTCCGCAAGGGGAAGCGTGTGGTCCGTCTCAAGGGCGGCGATGCCGGTCTTTTCGGACGGCTTTCCGAAGAGGTGGAGGCGCTTGATGAGTTGGACATTCCGTATGTCGTGCGCCCAGGTGTGAGCGCTCTGACCGCTGCGACGACTCCGAACGGACTTCTGCTCACGAAACGCGGGGA
>JAFXEA010000599.1 GCA_017521065.1 Kiritimatiellia bacterium
AAGGCGAAGAACTACGTTCCCGGAAAGCACCGCTACTATGGCCGCTTCAACCAGGGCGTTGTCACGATCAACCTCATCGACATCGCGCTGAGCGCGAAGCGCGACGTCGGCGAGAGTGCGTCCGAGACGGTGCTGATGGAGTCGTTTTGGCGCATCTTTGACGAGCGCATGGAGCTCTGCCACCGTGCTCTCCGTTGCCGCCACGACCGTCTCCTTGGCACACTCTCCGATGCTGCGCCGATTCTGTGGCAGTACGGGGCGTTGGCGCGTCTTGAGAAGGGCGAGAAGATCGACCGTCTGCTTTATGACGGCTATTCCACGATCTCGCTTGGCTATGCCGGACTCTGGGAGTGCGTGATCGCGCTTTGCGGACGCAAGCTCACGGAGCTGGAGGGCGAGGCACTTGGCCTTGACATCATGAAGAAGCTCAACGAGTACACGGCGAAGTGGAAGAAGGCCGAGAACATCGACTATTCGCTCTACGGAACCCCGCTCGAGTCCACGACCTACCGCTTCGCGAAGTGCCTGCAGCAGCGTTTTGGAATTGTCAAGAATGTCACCGACCGCAACTACATCACAAACTCCTACCATGTGCATGTGACCGAGCCGATCAGTGCGTTCGACAAGCTTGCGCTTGAGGCGAAATTCCAGGCACTTTCGCCCGGAGGCGCCATCTCCTACGTGGAGGTGCCGGATATGCAGAACAACATTCCTGCTGTCATCTCCGTGATGCAGTTCATCTACGACAATATCATGTATGCTGAGCTGAACACGAAGAGCGACTACTGCCAGAAGTGCGGCTGGGATGGTGAGATCGTCATCGACAAGGACGAGAACGGCAAGCTTATCTGGAAGTGTCCGAAGTGCGGAAACACCGACCAGAACACGATGAACGTCGCGCGCCGCACCTGCGGATACATCGGCTCCCAGTACTGGAACCAGGGCCGTACACAGGAAATCAAAGAACGCGTCCTGCATCTCTAATGCGCTGGTGTGAGATAAAAACCGAGGACATCGCGGACGGTCCAGGCGTCCGCGTGTCTCTTTTCGTTTCCGGTTGCACCCATCACTGCAAGGGATGCTTCAACGAGGGAACGTGGGACTTTGCCGCCGGAGAGCCTTTCACCGAAGAGACGGAGAGGTTCATACTTGATGCGGGCGCAAAATCCTACATCTCCGGACTTACCCTGCTTGGTGGCGAACCGTTTGAGCCTGTTAACCAGGAAGGGCTTGTGCCGTTTCTTCGTAAATGGCGTTCGGAACTTCCCGGTAAGGATGTGTGGTGTTACACGGGATGCGTCCTTGAAAAGGATCTGCTCTCCCCGTCGCGTTGGCGTACGCCCCTTACGGACGAGATGCTGTCCATGATAGACATCCTAGTTGATGGTCCGTTCGTCGAATCGCTTAAGGACATATCGCTCCGCTTCCGCGGTTCTTCCAACCAGCGCATCATCGATCTAAATGTCCGTAGGACTTGAAGTCCTTGCATCCGTTGCTGGCGGCGGAGTATTATGTTGCGACAAATGGAGTCGACACTATTGGTCGTGGAAGTGAAGATTGCGGTCCGCGCTCGGCAATCCGCAGATCGTCGGCGTGCACTGTCGGAAAGAGCGAATAGTCGGCAACGCTGAGTCACTGGTCTGATACTATGCCGTCGAATGCGGCGCGTGTCGCGAGCCGATACAGACCGGTGCGCCCGAACTTGGAACGGTCCGCTAGCAGAAAACGTTTTGTCGCCATGTCCAGGACCTTGGTCACCAGCCCTGCCTGATGTTCATGGTTTGTGGTGACGAGCTTATCCGTCACGCCGAACGATGACAGGAACGCCTTTGTGATAGTGAGCCGTTCGAGTTCACGCAGGGCAGCCGAACCAAGGAAGGAGTTGAGAAGCGGATCGTAGTTCCCGCCGAGGGAGATCAGCACATAGTTGCGAGGCATCTTCCTGAACATCTCCATGATGGCGACGGAGTTCGTCACGATGGTGAGATTCACGAAATTGCGGTTTGCGAGCTCTTCGGCGAATGCCGCTGTCGTTGTGGACGAATCAAGGAAAAGGATGTCTCCGTCTGCGACGAGTTCGACGGCCTTTGCTGCAATGCGCTTCTTTGCGGAGAGATTGACCGTTGCGCGGTCAAGATAGGATATTCCGCTGTTCGAGGAGGCGGAGTTGCTGGATCGCGGGAAGAACGCCACTCCGCCGCGAATGCGCTCGAGATGTCCTGACGCGACAAGTTCAGCCACATCCCGGTGGATTGTCGCGGAGCTGACACCGAACTTTTCCATGAGTTCGGTGAGCGACGCGCGCTTTTTCGTTTTGACGAAGTCGATGATGTCGTATGTTCGCATTTTCTTCATTTCGCGTAATTATACCATATGTCACATCGGTGGCTCTAATTGTGGTGTTCATTTTGGTCTAGCCATTCAATGATTTTTTTTTTAAATTTATGCTTGCGTTTTAAAATGACATCTGATATACTTTGCGGCGTTTTTGAAACACATAATGTTCGGGCGTGGCGCAGTGGTAGCGCAGTTGACTGTTAATCAATTGGTCGCTGGTTCGAATCCAGCCGCCCGAGCCAATTAAATGTTATAATAACCTATCTATCTGATGGCTAGTGCAGACGATAAAGCAATTGAAGTGACGGGAACCGTGGTTAAGGTTCTCCCTGCCACCATGTACACTGTCCGTCTTGAGAACGGCCATGAGATTCTTGCTCACATTTCCGGCAAGATGCGCAAGTTCTTCATCAAGATTGCAATAGGTGATAAGGTTACTGTTGAGATTTCGCCCTACGATCTGGCTAAAGGGCGCATCACGTATCGCCACAAGACCTGATTTTGGATAGTATGGCAGTTGAAAGAAGCGTCGCACAGATGTGTGGCGTTTTTTTTTGTTCTCCCATCGATTTTATGTTGCGGATGAATTTAAGAAAGCAATATAATATGAAAATGGAGCTTTTAAAATCACTGTTTGCAGCAGCTGTCGCATTAGCGGCATCCTCTTTGCAGGCGGAGACAAGACCCTTCAAAAAGCGAGATAAGTTAAAATAGATATTGAATATTCGATTAATTGACGGTTTTTCTTTGGCTTTTGAAGGGTGTGTCCCTGTAATTTCCAGAAACAGCCGTCATAATGGGTCTGTGGCGGTGAGGCTGTCCCTTCGGTGCGGTAATCAACTTCGGTTGGGGCTGTTCAACGAGAGGCGAGGTATAGCCTGCGCCATTCGCTCATTGACATTCCATTTTTCTTGCGGAATGCGATTCTCAGTGCAGTTTCAGTCCCGTATCCGCAAGCCTTGGCTATGTGCCGTATCGTTAGGGTGTCATTTTTGAGCATTGTCTTTACGCGTGCCATGCGTATTTCAGACATGTACCCTTTGATGGTTGTGCCAATTGCGGACTTGAATCGCATCTGCAGAAGCCTGTTTGAACATCCCAATTCTGCTGCTATGTCGGATAATGGAAATTCGGTACAAGATTTTGCATGAAGTAGCTTTAGCGCAGAGGATACATACCTGTTGAATTTGAGTACAGGTGCGCTTGAAACTCGGCGAACGACTCCTGTAGGGAGATATTTGACTGTTGTCGGTTTTAGTGATGGATTCTTTATGAGTTTATCAAGTTGTTGTGCGCATAGCAGACCGGCATTGTCATAGTCTATACAGACGCTGCTTATAGGTGTTGACGCATTCTCGCATATTTGGATGTTGTTGTCACACCCGACAAGCTTTATCTCTTCTGGAATGGAAATTGGGATCGAGGAGCATACTTCGACGATAGTTTCAGCGGTGATGTCATTAGCGGCAAATATTCCGCATGGTTTCGGGAGCTTTGAAAGCCAGTCGGCAAGGGCCTTAAGGTAATCGCCTTCTGGCAGTCTACGTTCAAACGATGAACATGGGTGCCCAAGTATGTGCAGACCTGTGATGAACGCTTTTTTTCTTTCTGCTGACCATCTATAGGGTTTTCGGGTGCTGACGAAAGCATAGTGTCTAATTTCAGGGGATAGCAACTCCATGGCTGCCATTTTTGCATCCATCGTGTTGTCTTGGATGACATTAAATGTAGAGGTTGAGATTGACGGAGGGTCAAGATATACCGTCGATAACGCGTTTAAATTGCGTTTTGTGAATACACCGTATCCGGTGGCAGATGCGACAATGGCACCGCTGGGATTCCAGAACTTAATCAGCTTTTTGAGCTGTTTAGATCCAATTTCATTCTCAACCGTCTGTACTCGTGCAGAGTCGCCGAAATAACGTTGAACGGCGGCAATTTCACGTTTGAAGTAGAGTTTACTTAATTTAGGAAGGCAAAATAAAATTATATCCATGTGCATAATTATATCAGAATAGAAAAGGTATCGGTATGAGATTGTTTCGCTTTTTTTATGATAAATTTATTCGTTTAGTTTATGTTTGTCGGTTTACAATATAGTTTGATTTCAAATTCCAAATTTTAGAAAAGGTAAAGAAGGATTCAGGATATGTTTTCAAAGTTGAGTTTTCTTGCGGTCTCTGTCATACTGCTTGTTGCCGTATGCGTACGCACGACACATGGCGGTGTCGATTCTGTTTGGGACAAAGGAGATGATCCGCTTGGAATCATCGTTCCCTTTGATTTCACCGTTTGCGATACGTATGGTCAAGGATTGCGCGATCTGCGGAGACTGCATGACGAATTTGGTGTCCGTCGTGTCCTTATAACCGGTTGTCCGGGGCTTGGGGTTAGGCTGTCTGGTTGGGAGAAGGAACTTTCCAAATATGAGAAGTTTGGCGATCTTCTTGCTCGCATCAAGCAGGATCTTTCGGATATTGATCTTCAGATAGGATGGTGGAATGGCCCCTCGCAGACATGTAGCAAGGGTGCTCCTTTTAGGTTTATGGTTGGCGGTGACGGTCGTGTTTCGGAACGCACGTGCTGTCCTCTCGACAAGGGGTATGTTGCCGATCTTGCAATGCGGATAGCGGAGGTTGCCAAGAGGGGACGACCGGCGTTTATTCTGTTTGAAGATGACCTGCATTTCGGCTCAAAACAGGCAGGACCTTCCCTGAGCTGCTATTGTCCGCTCCATATTAAGGCGTTGT
>JAFXEA010000600.1 GCA_017521065.1 Kiritimatiellia bacterium
GGTTCCGCAGCTTGTGCACCCCGAATGGGAAGAGTATCCGACGAACTCGTGGGCGTCCAACTGGCACAAACTGTTCGCAGGCGATCCGTCCGACGACAGACGCAAGCTTGGCTGGCCGGGGCGCTTTTTGAATGTGCCCGGTGTCGCGGTAAACTTCTACTCGACGGGTGACGAAGTCCTTGAACTCTCCGACGACAACGACATCCATGTGTGGACAGGGGCCACTTCCGGGTTTGTGCAGTATTCGTGGCATCACCAGGAGCTTTGGAAAGGACGGGGTGCCGCAAATGTGCTGGGCGGCACTACTTGGTCTGGCTGGAACATAGAGGAGGACTTGCTTGGCGTCAACAAGATATCCGTGTCGGAGGCGCTGCGGATGTCGCCAGAAGACTTCAAGACGAATACCGTGTTCTACTGCTACCCCACAAGCATGAATTCGACGAACATCAGCTTGCTTGTCCGCGCGGCACACCTCACGCAGGGCATCCCCGCGTTGGCAAGACCGACTGGGGCCACCAATCTGGTATATGTGTTAAGTAGGGACAATGCATATGATTTGAATCTTGACGAATCGTCTCGTCCAGAGGGTGACAATCCTCCGATGGTTCAGGGACTAGAGAGGCCTAATGGTTGGCCTACTCGGCCGAGGTGGGGGAATCGATGGCTGCATTCAGACATTAAGGATGTCTCGTACTTTTACAACTTCAAGTTCTTTGATATAGTGATAGAGAAAGGAAATCTGCGATGAAGAATAAAATAGTACTCCTAATGGTCTTGCCAACTGTTGTCATGTCGGTCTTTGCCCATAAGAAAGACCCTGAATATCTTAAGGCCCGAAGGAACGGCGGCGATCTTCGCATGATAGTGTCTGCTGTTGACGATCGCGGGAATGCCGTGACGAACGCAAGCGTAAAGGTCTTAATGGGCATGAACTTTCGAGAAAAGGCGTATTACGTCACAGGTCTGACAGATACAAATGGGCAATTTATAGTAGAAGGTAAGACTACTGGCAACGAAGTTGAAATAGAAATTATGAAAGGGGGCTATTACAGAGGGCATGACAAACTTTGTCTTATTGCAATGGGGAAAGAATTTGAAGTAACGAACGGTAGATGGCAACCATGGGGCATGGAAGTCAACATCCCTATGCGTTTGGTAATTAACCCTGTATCATTGGTTAAGAAAAAAGGTGGAGTTGCAGTCCCCGAGTCGGATGCATGGATTGGATTTGACATGAAGCGGGGAGATTGGGTTGGATATGGGTGTAAGGGGGAAGTCCCAGATTTCGAGGTTAAGCTTCAATGGGACGGGAAACCTGTTGTTTCTTCCGATTTTGCCATACTGGAGCTGCGTTTTGTCGGGGATGGTGCAGGGTTTTACATGGATAGTACAACTTCTTGCAGCGACTTCTCGGGCGTCTACAATGCATCCACAAATGAAGTGTACCGCAAAGAATTTATATGTAGTACAACTCGTCGTAATGGGAAAATCATAATGCAAGAGATACCTCAGGGGAAACTCTTTGTTACGCGAAGTCGCTGCAGAATTGATGATAAAGGCGTAGTTGTGCAAGCCAATTATGGATTTGTCAGAGCGATAATGATAGAAGGGGGATACAACGGCAAGGCGGAGATGTTCGTCAATTATCGATTCAACCCCACTCCCAACGACACGAATCTTGAGCCGAAGTGATGAAAGATGAAGCGGCAATTTCAGCGATCAAGGTGCAGGGCGACGACCGGAGCGGGCTGACGTGGAAGGGACTGTTCAGTGACGTGGACAACACCGTGAACTTCTATTCAACGCAGGACGAGGTTGTCGCGAACGGCGACGGCAGATGGAAGAGGCCCCTGACGGGATGGAAGTTCAGCACATACTACAGCAAGACTGATGTCGTCAGCAAGACTTATGTCGTCGGGCACCTGCAGGGCGAGGAAGTGTACGGCCCGCGCCGCTACACGTCGGCCGAGACTTTTGCGTCGCATGCGCGGCCTGTCGTTCGAAATTATGATACAATATGCGTCATGAGACCTGAAGACAGGATATTCGTCGCGGGACATCGCGGCATGGTTGGTTCGGCGTGCGTGCGCGCGCTGAAGGCGGCGGGTTTCGACAATATCGTGACGCGCACACATGCGGAGCTGGACCTCATGGACCAGCGCGCGGTGCGCGAGTTCTACGAGGCGGAGAAGCCGGACGTCGCGATCATCGCGGCGGCGCGCGTCGGCGGAATCGGCGCGAACAGCGCGGCGAATTCGCGCTTCCTCTACGAGAACGAGCTCATCGCGCTCAACACCGTGTGGGGCGCGGCGGAGGCTGGCGTCAAGAGGCTTCTCTTCCTCGGCTCCACGTGCATCTACCCCCGCATGGCGCCGCAGCCGATCCCGGAGTCCGCTCTGCTCACCTCCGAACTCGAGAAGACGAACGAGGGCTATGCGCTTGCGAAGATCTCCGGGCTCAAGCTCTGCGAGTTCCTGCGCCGCGAAAGGGGGCTCGTCTACCATTCGCTGATGCCGACGAACCTCTACGGA
>JAFXEA010000054.1 GCA_017521065.1 Kiritimatiellia bacterium
CTTCTGGATGCATTCGAGGGATTTAACGTCAAGTCTCGAGAATAGCGTACAGAAAGCGGAATTCACGACAGACTCCAAGTCGGCACCGTTGAAGAAACGTCCGCGTCGAGCAGCCTCGTCAAGGAACGAATCTATCACCGATGCATAATTGAACGCAGGATCAATCACGTCCGCCTTGCGACGCAGATGGATGGACATTATCTCCTGGCAGTCCTTTCGCGTCGGTATGCCCACAAAGAAAGTCTCATCAAAACGTCCCTTGCGCTTCAGTTCCGGCGGCAGGCGGTCCACCTTGTTGGCGGTGGCGATCACAAGCACAGCCTTTTCCCGATCCGCCTGCATCCATTCAAGAAGTGACGCGAAGATGTGTCGGCTTGCCTCATTTCCGCCATCTGATATCCCGCCGAAAAACTTCTCGATCTCATCCACGATCACCACACACGGCGCGACGCTCTCTATCATCCTGAGCGCGTATGCGAAATTGGATTCCGCCTCTCCGAGCCACTTTCCGAGCATTGCGCTAAGATCCATCTGAAGAACGGGAGTACGGTTGGCGCGTCCATCGCTCAGCAGATGTGAAGCAAACTTCGCAAAAAGAGTCTTTCCGCATCCTGGAAGCCCGGCCAGCAAAGCACCCTTTGGCGGCGTCACCTTGAACCGTTTGGCGGCATATGTGTAGTTGAAAGCTGCGCTGCGCGTCTGCAGCCAACTGCGCACCTCCGCCATGCCACCTATCTGTGCGGCGTCGCGGTTGTCGATCCACCGCAGTCCGCGCACCCCGGACACAAGCTGACGTTTGGCTTCAAGAGCCGCCATGAAGAGCTGCCTTGCTCCGTCCACCAGAGGATATTCATGCTGCGCAAAGGCAAGGTTTATGACGGAGCGGATGTCATCCTGACGCATACCGCGAGATATTTCAGCCAATTCGTTTGCGCTTGCCGCTTCCAGTCCGTGATGGCGCCCTCCGCAATCCGCACACGTCTGCCAGATGATCTCGTCAATCTCCGCCTTTCCGGGAGATTCGACATCCACCACATAGGCATATTCGGAAAGTTCTTTGCACACGCAGCCTGTTCTGCTTCCGGCCACTATCAACGTATGTGCGAAGCCCTTCCGCTTCTCTTCACAGATCGCACGTATCAGATACAGATACTGTGTCTGTTCGACGGTACGAACGGAATTGGCCTGATCGTCTTTACCCGTAAGACTGTCAAGGTCAGAAACGTACATGAGCCTGTGTTTCATGGCGTTGCGTCCCTTCAGACCAGCTGCAAGCCATTCGCGAAGAGGATTTTCAGCTACGCTATCATGCGAAGCCGGATAGTCGAGAGGAGAGAAGAAATCCTTGATCAGGCCACCGCCTATGGACTCCTTGATGTTGTCGGTCTTGTATGCAGACGATCCCTTTGTCCTGAATGTCGCCTCGTAGAGATGCGGATATTTTGCCACGGTGCGCCGTATGTCCGCCTCCCGATCCGCCCGAAGAACGACAAGGCCCCAACCAGCGGCATCCAATTCCATCATCCGATCGGCGGCATCATCTATCGAACTGTGCACTTGCTTCATGTCAAACACCTTTCAGACTCAATCAAACACAACATCGACACAACGTCCTTCAATCCCAAGCAGCACAACACCCTGTCGATGAAGATCCATGCGCTCGAACTTCACATTGCGATCAACCAAGTCCAGTGTCATCCCGCGCAGATGAGGACTGAAATGCACGGTTGGATCACCATATCCGACAAGGCGTACGTTCACGAGCTTCTTCAAATCCCGAAAGATGAACGACTTGCCGATATTGAGAAGATATATGTCAACTGAATTAAGTCCGCCCTTTCCATCCGCTAAAGCCAACGCCCGTGCGAGCGACTCCGAATCCACAGCCATTCGATCGGCGGAAATCCCCTCTATTGCCCGACGGACATGCGCGTCATCCTGATACCAAGCCTGACTCTCAATCTGCTGCATATAGCGGCATGCATCCTTTAAGTTTTTCCGGGCATGCAATGTCGCATCATGGAAGTATTTTCCATCAACACCGCAGATTGCGGCAAAAGCCAAGGCCACATCATCAGAAAGAGAATCCCAATCTTGATTCCGCTCCAGTAAAGTACGGCATTCGAAAAGGTCAACCACATTTCCGTCCGAGGCGGCAGAACGTTCCCACTCACCCCTTTTAGGGTATGTTTCAAAACAGCGTCCAAGCCACGGAACAAAAATCCCGTCTGATGCCTTACGCAAGACTTCTGCGCAAAGAGCGGTACGCTCTTCGCCTTCATGCCGAGAGAAGAGTTTTCTGAGACAAGCAATGCCGTCTATCCGCATTCCGTCAACCCAAAGCTGCATCATGATTCAGTCCTCCTCGTCAAAAGACTCCTCGACTATAAGCTCACCTAGTTTTGTCTTCTTCGCACGAACCAAGGCTCTGGTAATCTCGTCTTCGCAATTGCACCGGAACGGACCGTAAACCTCAGCAGAATCATACTCCTCCTTGAGCATGGTCTTTACATCATCTCTCCATCTTGCAAACAGTTCGCACATTTCCTCCTTGAATTTGTCGTATATCGCCTCCCGGCTTTTTCCGAAAACCTCAACCAACGAATCCGGATTGGGGAAGTTGTTGCATATCCTGCCTTTTTCAGCAATCATTCTGTCGAACATCTGATATTGGGACCGCCACCATTCAAGCATGTCATCCGAATATGCAAGATTGACGTCAACCTCACGCATCAGGTCTCCGGAAACACCATGCTTTGCCAGCAATGGAGCGAATATCCTGTTCATCTCTGAGACAATGAACGATTTCGCAGATGCAACACCGCGTCCATGAACATCCGGCATTGAGTCGTCAAACCATGTTTTGAACAGTTCCCTTGCTCGACTTACAATGTTTTCGGAAGCAAAATTGCCTTCACGCCATCCTGTAATTGCCTGAAAGATGACGTTATACATTTTTGAGGCCGTGTTATAGACAATTCCGGAATCATCTTTCAGCCCCTGCTGCAGATACTTTCCGCTTTCCGTCCTTTCATACACGGCACCTATACCTAGCACATCGTGGGTCCGGGATGCCACGACGTTGATAATCCTGTCAGAACCATCTGTCGCCATCCCGTCCACATTGCAGTTGAGCATCCGGTGGAATTCCTCGTCGAAATCCCTTGCCTTGAGTTTTTCAGGTCCAAAATACGCCAATCCCTTTGCAATGGTGGACATCGGCTCCCTGTCCGCATACACATCGGCATTTGGCATTGCCTTCATCAGAGTCTCATACACAAAAGGCATCAGGGACGCTCCTCCGGTGAGTATGACCTTGGGTTTCAGGCTTGCCTTGCTGCTTGCGGCTTTGGCGAACTCCGGACAC
>JAFXEA010000601.1 GCA_017521065.1 Kiritimatiellia bacterium
AAGCGTCATCAACCGAAATATCCACGACCCGACATCCTGTGGCAGCGAACCTCTCAAGATCCTCCACGGTAATCTCATCCCCGGCATTCATCCTGAGAGACGGAATGATTGAAAGCGGTAGGGCGCGTTGTCCCCAACGCGCCGCGGCGGGCTGGGGGCAGCCCGCCCTACCGGGCATCTGAAACCCATCCAGTTCGCTCACGCCCACACACGGGCAAATGCACTCGACATTGAACGCCTTAAGCATCTTCGATGGTGTCCAGCCGGAAAGCGAAATGTTTTCCACATTTCGCCACCACATACTTTCTCTACTACTCTGCGACTCTGCGTTAAAAAAACCTAGCCACTCAATCTCCATCTTCGCCCATGCGAAGAGAGGATTGCCGATGAGCTTGGGAAGCGTGCGCATCCACGCCGCCCACTTCTCGGATTCCGTCGCATCGCCCGTTATGAGGCGTTCCGGTTCTCCGCAGATGCGCATCGCACGGTGCTTGTAGGGATCGGCCTTAACCCATACCTCATACAGCGAACCCAGCGGCTTGTCCTCGGCAAGCTGCTTCATATCAAGGTGGTTATGCCAATCGATGATCGGCAAATCTTTCACCACTGCATATATGTCATTAAAATTTCTCATTTTCTATCTCTCAAAGGGCAGCGAGGACGCTGCCCCTCCCGGACAAGACCGGACAGGGAGGGGCAACGAACACGACTGGACAGGGGGAGGGGCAACGTCCTCGTTGCCCGCCTTTCTCCCTTCTCCCATCTCTCAACGCTCATTATCCTTTCCTCGCCCCTCTCTCGCCAAGTTCTTCAAACAATGCAGCCTTACCTTCCATTTCCCTCTTCGCCGTACCGAAAAGGGTGCCGCCGAAATACCCGATGAAGCACACTGCGACCTGAATGAATGTCCCCGCCTCCCATGACAGATCCTTCCAGCACGTCTTGAGCAGAATGCCGGAGACGACTCCAAGCACAAAGCAGAAATACACACCCTTCGCGTTCGGTCTGCGCCAAAGAATGCCGAATACCGTCGGGATGACGATCGGTACGCCAAAGAGCGCCATCAAAAGCTTGTTCGCCTCGAATGCGCCGCCAAGGCGCGATACGAAAAGCGCACCGAATGCAATCAGCGCAGCGACCATGACGGTACCGATGCGTCCGACCAGCAGAAGTTCGCGCTCCGATGCATCCTTGCGGATGAGACGCTTGTAGATGTCCGTCGTCAGGACGCCGCTGGTCACATTGAATTCCGCCGCAAGCGTCGAAAGCGACGCGGCGAGCATTGCCGAAACCATCAGTCCAAGCATGCCGTTCGGCAAGAGCCGCGTACACATCTCAATGTAGCTGCGCTCATGCATCTCCGGCGGGAGGTCGGGAAGATATACGCGCGCAGCCACCGCGGGAAGGACGGCAAGGACCGGAAAGACGAAGAATATCGCCGACGAAAGAAGCCCCATCTTCACCGCGTCCCGTTCATTTGGGACGGATGCAAGCCGCTGCACAAACGACCAACTGCCGTTGTACTTGATGAACACAATCATGTAATAAGCCGCGAGGAACCAGAACGTGCCGCGATGTCCGCCGAAGAGCGAGAAATGTTCCGGTACGGCACGATACAGTTCGCCCAATCCGCCGACGGCATTCAGCGAAAGCGGAAGGATCGTCAGCGAAACAGCCATAAGAACCGCACACTGGATGATGTCTGTGACTATGACGCTCCACAGTCCTCCGGTTGTTGTATAGACCAGAACGACACCTGCTCCCAGCGCGATTCCCGCCGGGAGCGACACACCCAGAAACTGCGAAGCTATAACTCCGAGCGTGTAGAGCCGTACGGTATTGTCGAGAATGCGAAACGCGACACCGCACCAGGAAAGGAATTGACGTACGCACGGTTCATAGCGCCGTTCCAGATATTCGACAGGCGTCGCAAGATTCGCCCTCTGCCAACGTCTGGCGAAGATGAACGTTCCCAGCAGAATCGCGAAGGCCGTCGACCAGAACACCGTCAGACCAACAAGACCATCCTCATATCCAATCTGTGCGTAGGCGATGAACACGAAGCAACTGATCATCGCCATGTATGAACTGATCGCCCCCATCCACCACGGAACCCGTTTGCCGCCGGAGAAGAAATCTCCGGCGTTCTTGACCTTCCGTCCCATGGCAACGCCAACGCCTATCGTGACAAGGAAGTAGGCGGCGACAACCGCCATGTCCAATCCGGAAAGTGTCGTGGAGAATGTCATCAGAAGTATCCGCCCTTGTCGATAATCTCGCTTATGGTATCGCCCTGACGCACCCACGAGAAGATATCGACTTCATTCTTTTCGATGCCTTCGGCGCGCAGAAGCACCTCGTATGCGATTTCGCGCGGAATACAGATTACGCCGTCGATGTCGCCCATGATGATGTCGCTGGGACGCACCGTAACCTTGCCGATCTTGACGGGCGTCTGGTAATGCGTGATCATGCAGCGTCCGAGCGAGCCGTTCGATACGCGGTACTTGTAGAACACGGGGAAGTTCTGCTCAAGAATCTGCTTCGTGTCGCGGATGCCGCCTGCGATAACCGCGCCTCGGATTCCCTTCGTGATTGCGGTAGCCGTCATAACGCCGCCCCAAAGCGAAGCTTCGACATCGGCAGACGTATCCCACACTACAACGCCGTCAGGCTTGAAGTCGTCAAGCATCTGGGCGCGGAACGTCATTTCGCCTTCAATCATGCAGTTCGGTGCGCTCTTAACGGTGAACGCTTCGCCGCAAACGACCATCTCGTCGCGCAAAGGCATAATATCCGGCGGAAGGTTCTGATCGAGAAGCGTAAGCTCGCGCATCACGTCGTTGACACAACCTGAATAGAGCTTTTCGAAGCGTTCGCAGAGCTCCTTTACGGGGATGGGGAACTCATTGTTGGGAATGTGCT
>JAFXEA010000602.1 GCA_017521065.1 Kiritimatiellia bacterium
GACCTGTCCGTTCACGCGAACCTTGCCGCCCATCACAAGAGACTGGGCAATGGTGCGCGATGCGGCAAGCCCCCTCTCGACGAGAGCGTTGTCGAGACGCATCTTCATCATTCGATCGTCTTGATCGTGCGGACATCCGCCTTGCGGAAATCCTGCATGATGCCTTCCTTGACCTCAAGCCGGTACGTGTCAGGATTGTTGCTGTCCACAAGAACGCCACGGTACGTACCGGATACAGTCTCGATCTCCGTATCAGGAATGAATATGCGCTTGAGACGGAGATTGAGCTTTGTCGCCTTCTTCGCTTCAATCTTGACCTTGCCCTTCGCTTCTGCGTATCCACGAAGACGCGCAAGAAGCTGATACTCACCGGCGTCTATGTCGCGAATGAAGAGCACGTCGGACTTCACGCCCGAAAGATCCGCCTTCTTGCCGCGATGGGCGGACGTCGTCCCGACGACCTTGCCATCCATCAGGATTCGCGCACCGGGCGGAGTCGTGGTGACTTCAAGCCAACCGAGGATGGATTCGAATTTGATCTCCTCCGTAAGCTCGCCACCATTCTCCATCATGACCGTCTTGAAAACAGGAGCGAAACCGGGAAGCTCAGCCTTGATGGTGTGTACACCGGGGCGCACTGGGGAGAGCGTCAGGGGAGTCTTTCCGGCATAGTTGTCATCCATGGTCACACGTGCCCCATCCGGATAGGATATGACGGACAGTTTTGCAGGGCGGCCACGCATCGAAAGCGAAAGGGACTGGCTGTCGCCCGGAACGATTCTCAGTTCGCGCTTCTCGTCCTCATACCCCTTGAGCTTGAACACGAACGTCGCATAGCCCTTCGGGACCCTGTCGATGCGGCATGGCGTAGTCCCACGGACAATTCCGTTCACCTGCACAGTGGCTCCGGACGGCTCCGACACACATTCGACGACACCCGAATCCAGCACAAGCTTTTCGGAGACCGCAACCGGGGTGCGCCCGGAAAGGGTCACGTTCACGCGCTTCGCCTGATAGCCGACACACTCGATGTTGAGGGCGTACGTCTTGTCGGTGTCAAGGTCCGTAAGGAGAAGCGGAGTCGTACCGAGCGAAGTGCCGCCAAGCTTGACGTTAGCCCCTTCTGGATCCGTCTTCACGAGAAGCAACCCCTTCTCCTGCTCTAGATCGTAGTCTTTGGTCAGGAAATCGCCATCGGCAACGGCGATGATCTCCTCGACGGCACGACGTCCCGGAGCCTCCACCCTGAGCAGATGCTTTCCGGCTGAGACGTTGAACACGGAGACGGGCACGACACCTTTCGACTCTCCATCAAGAAGGACCTTCGCACCTTCAGGCCTTGCTGTCACGTCAATGCGCGTGGGCGAGTTCCCAAATGCGGCAAACGCCGAAAAGACGCACAGCGCAACGGCTCTAAACATTCCAGACATTCTCACTTCGCACCTCCCTTCTTGATGCGGTTCTCCGCATCCACCAGCTTTGCGGCCGCCTCCGCATGACGCGGATCTCGATTATCGGGCACAAGCTCGCACAGTATCTTCAGTTCGCGTATCGCACGCTCCCAGTCGCCCATGTTCACGGCACGATCAACCTCGAACCGCTGATCCTTGTAGCGGCGGTCCAGCTCAGCACGCACCATGTCGCGTTTCGTGATGAGCTCACCATAGTCCTCAGGTTTGGGGTTAACCGTCTCAAGATCCATAACGGCCTCGTCGTACAGCTTGAGCGCGGCGGCAAGGTTTCCGTAGTTTACGTCACGCTCCTCCCACTTCGCATCTGCGGAAAGACGGGCCTGTGCGCTCATCTCGGTGAGCTTCTCGGCGGAATACTGGATCGCCCAGATGCCAAGCTCATTCTGCGAGAACGTCTCGAGAGCGAGACGTACCGACCGGAACGCCTCCGGTTCCGTTGCATTCTCCACAGTGCAGGAAAACGCGACCGAACCACGCACAACCCGCAGTTCGTAGCGGTTCAGCTCGCCGGGACGCGCTGTGCCGGAATATTCCTTTTCCAGCTTGAAGAGTTCAGAAGACGAAAACAGCCTGTCCAGCTCCTCGCGGGCCTTGTCCGACAAAACGGCGGATTTCTTTATGTGACGGTCGCTTTCCGGCACGTCATCCAGTTCGGCGCGAATGTTTCCGCCGGCATCGACATCTATCGCATATCGGCAGATGCCCTTGGTGGAAGCTTCTACCTTCTCGTAGGAGACGGACCACAGCTTCGCCGGCGCAAGAGGACGCGCCACGGAGCCGGTCTCGCCGCCGCCCATCGGCATCAGAAGAATCGCCGCAGCCGATCCGCCAAGAACCAACACAAGCACAAGCCACAGTATGAGACGCAACGGCGAACCGCCTGCAGGCTTCTCCCCTTCGACGGGCTCACCGTCATTCTGCTGCGAGAATCCGAGATCGACAACCGGCTCTGAATCATCGACGGCAGGGGCGTCCATTCCGGCCTCGACCAGCACAAGCTCGCTGTCACCAGCGGTCACCCGATCGCCCAGATCAAGAGCCCGGCTTGCGGCGCCAAGCTCCTCTCCGTTCACCTCCGTACCGTTTGCGCTCGCAAGATCCGTAATGTACACCACGCCATCGCGCAGTTCAAAAAGGCACTGATTACGGGAAAGCGACGGATCGGGAATCGATATCTCGCAGGACGAAGATCTGCCTAGCCTGATTCCTTCTGCAGGAACGGCAAAACGCCGACCCTGAAATGGACCGGCAACAACCAACAGTTCGTTTGTGTTGTTCTCCATGTATTAAACTCCTTCACAAGATGTTCTTTACCGCCTGAAGCAGAATCGGAGCAAGAAGCACTATCAGCACAGCGGGGAAAATGCACAGCAAGAGAGGCCCAAGCATCTTGACGGGAGCCTCGTTCGCGAGCCGCTCCGCACGGTCGAACCTGCGCTGGCGCAGCTGATCTGACTGTATGCGCAGGATAGGGCCTATCGGAACGCCAAGCTCGTCCGCCTGAATCAATGCGAACGATACGGCCTTCAAATCGCCTTGGCGCGAACGTTCCGCCATGTTTCGCAGCGCCACACGCCGCGAAATCCCCATCTGCACCTCACGCGTCATGCGGATGAGCTCCTCGTTGAGCGGATCAAGACGACGGCTGTTGCAGTTGCGCTGGAGGGCGCTCATGAAATCCATGCCCGCCTCTACCGAAAGCGTGAGCAGATCCAGAACAAACGGCAAAGCGCGCATTATCGCAAAATGGCGTTTCTTTAACGTACTCCTCAACCACATGAGCGGATAGGCGTAGAAATAAAGAAATCCCAGCATCGCAATCAATACGGTGTTCCCCGAAAGGAACGTTTCGGCATCCAGCATCGCCGGAGCGAAAACGGCTAAAGCCCAAGCGGAACCGCACACAAGCGGAACCAGTATCTTCAACGCGATGAACTCCGAGCCTGAAAGCAGCCCTTCCAGACCGGACGCTACAATCATCTGGTCTGCCGCCTCCCGCGACTTCGCGAACGCAGGACGGCTCACGACACTCGAAAGATTCGAAACAAAGGGAAGGAGCAACCGAAATATCAAAGGAATCTTGCGCTCCGTCTTGCGACCGTCCGCAAGCGTTACATAGGTGATTTCCGACGCAATCGACGCTGCATAGATAGCCAACAGGGCCGCAGCTGCGGTCCAGGCAAGAATCACAGGTATCTGCTGCATCGTCATAGAGGATATGGCGCCCGATGCAGGACTCGAACCTGCCACCCTCTGTTTAGGAAACAGATGCTCTGTCCAGATGAGCTAATCGGGCTTCAAACAATAGTGTTAATTATAGCACAACTCGATAAAAAACTCCATGCCCAAGTTTTCAGATTTCCTCTATCCGCAAGCTTTCGACACCCACTTGCAGGTCCCCGTTTTAGTGCGACATTGGCGGTTCGGAGCTGTATTCGAGACCTTCCACCTCGCGGGGATGTTCGCTCGTTCCGGCGACAGGGCAGAACGAAGCACCCCAGCGTCCACCACGCGGAAGCACCAGACGCACATGGTTCCATCCCTTCTTTAGAGTTATGGATGTCGGAGGACGCAGCGTGTACAGCTCATCAACCAGCGGCTTTTCGAGAAGGTCGGTCGAGTAAGGGATGTCCTGCTCCCGGATCGCCTTGGTGGTGGATTTCATGCCAGGCTGCTTCCAGTCCGGCGGCGGAACGGCAGTGCCGTTGACGCTGACCGTCGCGCCGAAGGAATTCCATTCCCCCTTGCGCGGTGTCTGCGGAATGCCAAGCCTGCTGTACGCCCCAAACAGTCCGGCGCAGTCGATCCATGCGCCGATTGTACGATCATCCGGGGACTTGATCCATGTTTCAAGCGCGGCAGGCCCCCTGTATTTTTGGGCATATGCCGCCTCTGGCGAACCATGCGTCCCAAGCCAGATCGTTCCCTGTGCGACATCCTTGGCGATCACTTCGCCAGTCTTGACGTCTGTAAGCCTCCAGCGAAGCTGGGTCTGACGGACAAACGGGAAAGGCTGATTGAACCCTGCAAGAGTTCTGTCCCGCTGGGCGGCAATCCTGCATTCCAGGTCTGCGGCTTCGGCGAACAGCGGAGAACCGGGGAACGGAAGACGGCGGCGGAACTCAGGCCTGTCCTTGGAGCGTCCAGACCAGAAGTTGTCGGACATTCCGACGATTGTCGGGAACACCATGCAGTCGCGGAACAGCTGCATCGTATCTTCACCGACGTTATCGTCATGCCAGCAGCAGGCAAGCGCACCGAGCTGACGCGAAGCCTCGCCCTTCCATTTGCCCATGTTGCCGAAAGCGGACATGGACAGCACGTCAAACGGCGTCCAGCTTCCCTGATATGTACGGCGATAGTCGGAGTAGAGATATGGATTGACGGAGTTGGTCACATATTCGTCGTACCAAGCCATGTCTATCACATCGCAGCCTTTTTCGATCTTCATACCCGGCGCCCAGACTACGGCTTTGCGTCCACATCTGTTTACAACCTTCGCCCAAAGCGTAACCCAGGAAGTGTCGCAGTATTCGGGATATACGCGCACCTCGTCGGTGCCAAGATGGATGAACGGCATCACATCCGCAGGGGCGAGCGAACACAGTTCCTCGAAGAGATCGGAGATCACAAGCTGCGTACCGGGTTCGCGCATCGTACCGATGTTCAGACCCAGACGGAGAGAAAGCGTGTGTCCAGGGACATCAAGTTCCGGCATGACGGTGATTCCACGCTCCGCGGCATAAGCGACGACTTCCTTGAACTGCTCCTGCGTATAGTATTTCCCCTTCTGGCGCAGAAAGGCTTCAGGACGCTGGAGACACGGATATTTCTTCGATTCGAGA